>NZ_DATFYW010000127.1:0-27349 GCF_035314905.1 Mycobacterium sp. | reverse complement strand
CATCAGCCAACGGAGAGACCACGCCTGGTGCAAGCGCCAAAAAGCCTGCTGTTTGACAGCAGATGTCGCGGAACGTCGTGGAACTCAACAATTCCCGTCCGCCCCAGCCCAAGGGGAAGAACCCGGCCCACGCGTCTCAGTAGCAGGGAAGGTTGGTGCGGCTTGGCTCCTTCGGCTGCCGCAGGCCTTGAACAAGCACACGCGGCGGCCGTCCAACCTCGACGCTCCTGCCGACCAGGCGGCGCCGTCCGTCAGGTGCCGAGACAACGGGCACGGCTTACCCCGAGGTGCTTGGCGATGTCCCTCGCGGTGTGACCGTCTGCCTTCATCCGCTTCACCGTGGCGATGTGCTCGGAGTCGTCGACCTTGCGGGACGGCCGAACTTCCTGCCGTTCGCCCGGGAGCTTCACGCTTCAGCGCCGTCCGCTCCTTGACCAGCTCGCGCTCGAACTGGGCCATGCTCGCCAGAACGCCGATCACCATGCGGCCCGCGGCCGTCGAGGAATCGATGCCGTCTGTTGTGGACGCCAAGACCCTAGAGGCAACATGACGTGTTAAAAGACTTTGCACAAAATACCGGCACCAGCCGCGCTGGCTGAGGGGCCGGTATGCGCCACGCGGTGCAGTTCTCACATCTGATAGAGCCCCTTGGTGGGCTTAGCGTTGGCCCTACAGTCCACGAAACGAAGCGATTGTCGACGGCAGCTGAATTTTGACCCCCTGGCGGCCTTGGGTTCGAGGGCCGCGCCGGGGTCAGTTTTCAGGTGCCGCCGAGAGCGATCTGCCTAATTCGACGATCGCCATCGACTCGCAGAAATCGAGGAGGGGTTTCGGCGTCTGCGCCTGACACCCGCCCCGGTGGCCGTTCTAGGGTGGTGACGCTTAAAAGGGTCTCGATGACGCTTGAACGCGCAATTGGCGCTTTCCTTCTGGCCTGGCCGATATGGCGGTAGCGTCAACAAAAGTTAAGACGGCGGAAAGGCATGAACGTCATCTTCGACCCAGACGGGATGTCGCCGCAACGGGTCGGTCAGATCTCATGGTGCGCTGTCGCGCGAAGCGGTCCGCTGAGCGGACCGAGACATTGCCCAAACGGCACCGCTGGAAGCGCAATGGTTTTGGCATGTGGCAAGTAGTTGGCGACCGTCCGGAATCCGCAATAGAGCTGACGACAGTCCGGTTCTATGGAAGGGGCGGCACCGTACCAACCAGATCGAGAGCAGGGGAAGTCATGCGAGAGTGTGCGGGGAATCGGCTGCCGGTGTATCGGGTGGCGACGACGGGGATCCAGGAGTCGGAAGCTCAGCAACTGGCGGAGGCGCTCAGGATCCCCGCCAAGGGGTTGAGGTGGCTGGACGGCGAGGCGTCATTTGTGGACCGCGACAAGTACCTCGCCGTTCCAAGCGTCCCCATCAACGACCCGGACATCGTCGCCCGCTTCACCGACGCCACCACGAACCACCACCCGGAGATCGCGATCGCCGTCACCGGCATCGACTACGCAGCGCTCGACCGGCACGTGCCGTTCGCCGACGACGTGGCGTTGAGGTCGGCCGCCGCCGCCCTGGAGAGCGCCAGGCTGACGCCGGCTTCGGCCCGGCCCATGGTAGGGCACACGGTGTTCACCACCGTGGCCATCGGTGCCGATGGTGCCGAGCAGGAGCAACGGCGAACGCTGCTCGACACCCATGTCAGCTACCGCTTCACCGTCGACGGATACCCGCTCGTCGGCCCAGGCGCGCAGATCCAGATCTCGTTCGCCGCCGACGGAGACGTCACCCGTTTGATTCACGCGACGCGAGTGCTCGAGCCCGGCCCATCGGTGGCGATCATCGACGCCGACGCGATTCGTCACCGGATCTCGTGCTCGGTGACCGACGACGTTGCGGTCGATGTCCGGCTCGTCTACCTGGCGCCGAGCCTGCGCAACGCTTTGAACGGTGCGTCCTACTGGCGGCCGAGTGAGATCATCCCGTGGTACGCGGTCACCGTCACGCGGATGGTGACCCACCCAGACCGGGGCACCGAGCACCCGCGCACTTCCCGGGTCCGCTTGATTCCGGCCACCGACGACACTCGTTTCGTCCCCGTCGGTGACCGTCGCGGCGAGTGCCGTCGAGGGCTCCCGCGTCGAGGCGCGTGCAACAGTGTCCGGCGGCACGGCGCCCTACTCGTTCCTGTGGGGAGGATCGAACCCTAATACCTCCACCGAGCGCGGCGCTGCGGTGAGCTACGAGCCACTGACTCGGGACCTGCGTGAGATTATCCCCGCCCAGTCATTGACGCGGACCGAGTACGTATCGGTCACGGTGGTCGACGCCAACGGTGTGTCGGCACAGGCCGACACCTCACTGCTGGTCACCGCCCGGCCGGCGCCGGACACGCACAACTCCGTCAGCTACGGGTGCGAGAGCCCCAACGATCCAGGCGCGTGGACCGGGGACCGCGTCGCCTGGCAGAACGCGATGAACACATTCGGTGGCGGGTCGGAGCGGTTCTGCTGGCTCGCCGACTCGTCCTGGCCCGGCGACTACATCGAGCCCACGCCGCCCGGTGCGCTCGTCGCAAACCCATGGATCAACGGGGACGCCGACTACGCCAACTGGGGCATCAACACGGCGAACATCGTCTTCTACATCGGCGACGCCGATCCCTACGGCTTCGCTGAGATGTATCCGGGTGCGACCCCGGCCCAGTACAACACGTCGGCGGGCGCATCCGTTCTGGTGCCGACCTCTTCGACCACCGTGGAGATCGGCAGCCAAGGCTACGACGTCCCGTACGCCGGCTCGTGGGGCGCCCCGTATCCCAACGACCAACTTCAATGGCTCCCGATGTACGCCTGCAACCTGCTCGAAAATGATGCAAATGCCTCGTCCCCATGGCTGAGCTGGGGCCAAGCCTTCAATGGCCTCCATAGCGTCCTCGCGTTCGATACCGAGGGGGCGGACAGCCACCCCTTCGTGTCGGACTTCGTGCTTAACTTCCTGGGCTTCAAGATCCTGTTCATCGACTTCGAGCCGCAGACGATCGTCCAGTCATGGCTGAACGCCGCCAACGCGACGGACATCGGGACGGCGGCGGCGATGGGCCCGATCACTAACGTCGATGTGCGGGGCACCATTGTCGGCGTCAGTGACTACGGCGACTACTACTGGGGCAGAGGTGCGGTGGGACCGACAATCCCTCGGAACATGATCGACGCCTGGTGGTACATCATGGGGACCGACGCCGTCCAGACCTTCCCGTAACCGCAGCCTGGCATCACATCTCACCGAGCTGCGCTCGACGAGATGACGGAGCTGCGCTTCCGGCCGTCTCACCGAGCCCTGATGCATCCTGCTCGCACCGGTAAGCAACGCCCGAGGCGGTTCAACGAGTGTTCGAGAGGCATCGAGCAGGCGCGACGCTCGAATGCGGACCTCCAGCCGGCGCTGGCTCAGTCACGGACGTGAGTGCCGTCGAACCGCCTGGAGTGCAAGCGGCAAGGAGCTGGGATTAGGAGAGCGTGGACAACGAAAGGTCCTTTCATCCGATGTGCCAGCCAACAGTGGCGATCCAGTCTTCTGGGGATGACCGTCGACTAATCTGCCCGCTGACGCGCTGACCATTTGAGCGCAAGAACGTTTTCCGGAAGATTCTCGTCGCAGCGCTTACCCTTTCGCATATGGAGCAGTTGCTGACCGGCTTCGGCCTGGCCAGCGCGGCCGGTCTCAATGCCTACATCCCGATGCTCACCCTCGGGTTGCTGGCGAGGTTCACCCACCTGGTGGCGCTGCCGCACGGTTGGTCGTGGCTCGAGAACGGCTGGGTGCTAACGATTGTCGCGGTGCTGCTCGCCGTAGAGGTGGTAGCCGACAAAATTCCGGCGCTCGACAGCATCAACGACGCGGTGCAGACGTTCGTACGGCCGACGGCCGGGGGCATCGTCTTTGGTTCCGGCACCGCCGCGCAGACCGTCGCGGTCAGCGATCCCGGCGCGTTCGCTCGCTCCGGTGCGTGGGTACCGGTCACGGTCGGGGCGGTCGTCGCCCTCATCGTGCATCTCGGCAAGACCGCTGTACGGCCCGCCGCGAACGTCGCAACGGCGGGCGTGGCCGCCCCGATCCTGAGCACGATCGAAGACATCGTCAGCCTCACGCTGGTGGCGCTAGCGATCGTCGTGCCCGTGTTGGCGCTTGTCGTTGTCGCACTCCTGGTGTGGGGGGCGACGAGGATCATGCGACGCCGCAGACGAAAGCCGGTGACCTGAATCCAGATTCCCTTGTCGACCGCGACGACTCCCCGGCGGTAACCGCGAAGCGCCCCTCTTGCGGTGGGGGGACTAGGGCGTGTCTCCCATTGATGTGGGTGTTGGCAGTCACGATCTGTCTCATGACGCGTGTGGGAGTGATATCGGATGAGTTCTGGGCTGTTGCCGCGCCGCTGATGCCGTCGGATGTGGGCAAGCGAGGTCGTCGGTTCGCCGATCATCGGCTGATTCTCGAAGGGATCGCATGGCGGTTCCGGACTGGGTCGCCTTGGCGGGATCTGCCTGCGGATTTCGGGCCTTGGCAGACGGTTTGGAAACGCCATCACCGGTTTTCGTTCGACGGTACCTATCAGCGGATTCTTGACGTGGTGCGGGCACATTGGCGCGACGGCAAGCTCGACAAGGACCTGCAGCTGTTGTTGTCGGTGGACTCCACGGTGGTGCGGGCGCATCAGCATGCGGCCGGTGCGCCCCACGCCGGGGACACAGGGGGCTGACCCGAATTACACGAATCGGCCCGCCGCCGAGCCCGGTGACCATGCGCTCGGGCGCTCGCGCGGCGGGTTGACCACCAAGATCCACGCGTTGACCGACACCGCGACCTGCCCGGTCCCGCTCTCGCTCACCGCCGGGCAGGCTCACGACAATCCTGAGCTGTTGCCGCTGGTCGACGGCTATTTCGGGGCGGAGCACAGCGGCGAAGCTGCGCGCGAGGTCCGGCTACTCGCCGACAAGGCCCACTCACATCCCTCCACCCGCGCGGCGCTGCGCCGCCGCAGAATCAAGCACACCATTCCCGAGCGCGATGACCAGATCACCCGACGTAAGGCCAAGGGTCCAGCCGGCGGTCGCCCACCGGCATTCGACGCCGGAATCTACAAGCAGCGCAACACCATCGAACGCGGTTTCAACCGGCTCAAGCAATGGCGCGGCAGCGCAACCCGCTACGACAAATACGCGCTGAGCTTCCTCGGCGGCGTCCTTCTTGCCGCATCAGTCATGCGAATACGCACAACCGCCCTAGAGACAGCGGTCGCTATGCCCCGACCGTTTCGCCGGTGAAGAAGCCCGCGGGTGCCCACCGGCGCCGCTTGACGAACTCGCCCACAAAGCCGTCAGAGTCGGCTCGGCTGGCGAGAAATGATTCGCAGCAAACGGTCACGCGCCGCGGTAGGCAGATTCGTCACGAACGCGAGCTGCAACTTCGGCACGGCCCCGACGACATAACGCGCCCGCGGCCGACGCGCGGTCAGTGCCTCCTCGACGACCCTTGCGACCTTCTCCGGTCCCACCATCTTCTCCCACATAGGCATCGACTTCCTCACGCCCCGCAGGTGCCGGTCGTAGAGCTGCCTCGTTTCTGCCGACATGGGCGCGGCGGTCTCGGCGGTGCGCCACATGTCGGTATTGGTTTGCGCTGGCTCGGCGATCGCGGTGCGCCACATGTCGGTATTGGTTTGCGCTGGCTCAACGATCACAACGGGAATGTCCCACAGCTTGAGCTCCATCCGCAGCGTGTCAGCCGCCGCTTCCAGCGCGAACTTCGACGCGCAGTAGGGGCCCATCAGCGGGAATGCCACCTTGCCGGTGACGCTTGAGATGAACACGATCCTGCCGTGAGACCGACGCAGCCGCGGCAGCACGGCCTGCGTCACCACTATCTGGCCGATCACGTTGATCTCGAACTGCCACCGTAATTCGTCAGGGGTGACGGCCTCCATTGGGCCGCCCACCGCCACACCGGCGTTGTTCACCACGGCGTCGAGTCGCTCGGGCAACGAATCATCAAGCGCCGCAATATTTTCAGAGTTTGACACGTCGAGGATGACCGGCGCGATGCGCGGGCTCCCGGCCTTCACCTTGGCCGCGTCCTCCTCACTGCGGACGCCCGCGATGACATCCCACCCGTTGGCGGCAAGCAGTGTGGCGATCGCATTGCCGATTCCCCGCGACGCACCGGTGATCAGGACTGAAGGCATGGCCGCGACGTTACTCCGGCGCGGTCACGCGTACCGGCGGAGCAAATCGAAACATCGCCGCGCAGGCCGCCACCACCGCCGCCGCCAGCGCGTGAGCGGCACCACGGTAAAAACGCGACATCGTCGCGCCGATCGCGTCACCATTAGGAGACACGGCCTAGTCCGTAGCGCAGTGCGACGATCTGTAACAGATTGCTACGTGCTTGGGAGAAATGATGGCCGACGTCGCCGACCGCGTCACACCGGGTCGCCGCCGACCTGATGGACAGCGCGGCAGCCGAGGGCGCGCCAGAGCCGCTCGGCCAAACAGCAGCTGGATCACTGGGCGCGCGTCGAGCGCGCGGTCTCGAGCCGACACAGCGCCTCGCGCCGCCGCGTCGAGGCCGCGCTGGCCGGCGATCGGCCTACCACTGACCTAACCGTCGAGGAGGGCGTGGTCTTTAACGCCGAGATCGCCGCCGCCATCGATGAAAGCCTGGCTCGTACGCACTACGCGGACGTCCTGGCCGCCAGCCGAGCTAAGACGTCCGTTCATCGTTGAGACGGTGTTCTGCCATCCCTCCAAGCTCGGCCTGATCGACGCGGCGCGCGCCGCGGGCTACACCGTGGCGCTGCATGCGGTGATCGTGCCGGAAGACGTAGCTGTGCAGCGGGTCCGCCACCGGGTGGCCGCTGGCGGCCATGACGTGCCGGAGACCAAGATCCGCGAGCGGCACCGTCGGCTGCGGGATTTGGTCGCCGACGCGATCAGCCTGTCCGACATCGCCGCGGTCTACGACAACAGCGCTCGGCGCGGTCCGCGCTGTCGCCCAGATGAGCGCGGGCGAGATCATCGGTGCGCCCGCCTGGCCGGTGTGGGCACCCCACGAGCCGGTCAACGGCTCGTCCGGAACTGTAACCCGGGGCGCTATTCATGATCGGGCTGCGGCGTTCTGCAGCGTGACTTCTCCACGTCGGCAGGCAGGGACTCGCGATGGCACAACACGATGTTGCCGCCGAGGTGTTGCTGGCCGCGCTGTGGCGCGCCATTGCCCTGGCGGCGCGCCGGCGAGAGACGTTGCGATGAGCGATGAACACACGCGCGTTAGGGCGGTACGTGGACGACCTGCTGGGTGGCCGGCGTCCCCAGCCGTTTCGGCCCGACGACTTCGAAACGGCGCAGATCCGGGCCGCGATCGACCTGCGGGCAGCGCGGTACGGCCGCGATAGCCCACGCCAGGAGTTTCTCACCGACCTGCAGCGGCGGCTCGCCGCGCAGATGGACGGCAGTGCAACCGTCGGTTCGTCGCCGAGGCGGTTGCACGCGAGCCGCCGGCAGGTGATCGTCGGTACCTCCGCCGCGGCGGCGGGCGTGGCCGCCGGCCCGACCGCCGATCGCCTGCCATCGAGCGGCGGTCGCACCGCGGGTAGCACCAACTCCGCTGCCGGCGACATGGTACCGGGCCAGGGCAGTTGGCAGGCGGTCGCGTCGAGTGCGGATGTTCGCGACCGCGATGCATCCGTTCGAGCACGGTTCGCTCATCGGGTTCGTTCGACGGGTCGACGGCCGCTCGGAGGCGGTGTCGGGCATATGCACGCATCAGGGCTGCCGGCTGTGGTTCGACCGGGCCGACGATCGGCTGCGCTGCCCCTGCCACTCGACGTCCTTCTCCCCCACCGGGCAGGTGGTGTCCCATCAGCTGCCCATCACGCCGACACCGTTGCCCACACTCGAGGTTCGCAACGCGACGGCGCCATCGAAGTATTCGTCCCGATCGAACCGACGCAGCCGTCCTGACCGGACCGGTCGGTGGTGTAACCCGCCGTCATATCTCTGGGCGAGCGGCCCGCGTCCGCGGGCTCGTCATCGATCGGGGAGGTTTGCATCGTCATGCTCCGGCATCGTCATCGAATGCCCGCTGTCACCGCGGGCGCCGCAGTGGCCGCGGCTGCCATGCTCCTGGTCTCGGGTTGCTCAGGATCCAGCCCGTCACAGAACACGCCGCCATCCATCAGTTTCGGGCCGCAGGCCAGCACCACGCCGGGAATGGCGGGGCACGGCACCGCCGCCGCGCCGGCGGCCACGTCCGCCGCGACATCGTCGACCGCGGCGCCTGACGCACCGCAGGGCCCCAACGCGGTCAGCATCAACAACTTCAAGTTCGACCCGGCGACCCTCACCGTGCCGGTGGGCACCACTGTCACCTGGACCAACCTCGACGAGGAACCACACACCGTCGCGGCCAAGGACGGCTCGTTTCATTCCCCCGGCCTCGACACCCACGGGAGCTACAGCTTCACCTTCACCACCCCGGGCACGTTCGACTACATCTGCTCAATCCACCCGTTCATGACCGGCACCGTGGTGGTGACCAAATGACCGCCGAGCGCGACCCCCACGGGATGACCCGGCGCCAACTGATCCGCCACGGCGCGTGGTTCGGTGCGGCGGTGGTGCTATCCGTCGCCGGCGGCGAAGTGATCTCCCACATCGCCGGATCGACCGGCGAGACTCGGGCGCAGGCGCGGCCGACGCTGCGGTTCGTGCAGATCAGCGACAGTCACATCGGATTCAAGGGTGCCGCCAACCCCAACGTCGCCGACACGTTCACCCACGCCATCAACCAGATCAATTCGCTTGGATACACACCGGATTTCGTGATCCACACCGGCGATCTCACCCACCTGGGCACACCCGACCAGTTCGATCAGGTCAAGCAGATGCTGACCGGGCTGAACACCCCACACATCTTCACCGTGCCCGGCGAACACGACTCCACCGACGATGCCGGGCAGAAATACCGTCAAACCTTCGGCGCCGGCACCCACGGCGACGGCTGGTACAGCTTCGACACGGCCGGCGTGCATTTCATCGCGCTGGTGAACACGCTGCACTTGCAGAAACTCGGCCACCTCGGCGCAGATCAGCTTGATTTCGTGGAGAAGGATGTCGCTTCACTATCCAGTGACACGCCGATCGTTGTGTTCAGCCACATCCCGCTGTTCGCGATGTACCCCGACTGGGGGTGGGGCACCGAGGACGCCGCGCAGGCGCTGAGCTATCTGCAGCGGTTCTCATCGGTTACCTGCCTCAACGGTCATGTGCACCAACTCTTCACCAAGACCGAGGGCAACGTGACCTTCTACAGCGGCACCACCACCGCCTACCCGCTGCCTCATCCAGGCGACGGGCCCGCGCCCAAACCGGTCACGCTGCCCGCCGGCCAGCTTCACGACGCGCTCGGCGTCCGCGAGGTCACCTACACCAAGGGCCAGCAGGCCCTCGCACTGAAAGAGCAGAAGCTGACATGAAATCACGACAAGCCAACCTCCCCGCCCGGCTGGCCCTCCGCATCGCCATCAGCGCCACTGTCGCGGTAAGCGGCGTCATCCACGCCTACCTGTATGTCGAGAGCTACCGCTACATCCCCACGGTCGGCCCGGGTTTTCTGTTGCAGGCCAGCATTTTCTGTGCGCTGGCAGTGCTCATTCTTTTCGGCGCGCCGGACTGGTTGGGGTGGCTCGCGGCGGTCCTGTCCGTCGGTGCGTTGATCGCGTTCGCGCTCTCGCGCACCGTCGGCCTGTTCGGGTTCACCGAGCGGGGATGGCAACCCTCCCCGGAGGCGGCGCTCGCCGTCATCGCCGAGGTGCTGACCGTGGTGCTGGTTGCGGCGACATTCCTGCCGAGGACCACACACCAGGCACACGGCGCAACCTGAGGCCAGGCGCACGGCGCAGACCGAGGCGCTGGCCCGATGCCCGGGCCAGCGCCTCCTCCCGACTGCTCAGGGGGCCCAGGTGCCGTACGGCACCAGCGGGTCGCTCCCGAACGGCAGGGACGGATCCGCGCCACCGATCACCTGATCCTGCGGATAGATAACGGCGGGTCCCCCGGGAGGCAGGGCCACGGGGCCCCCACCGATGCCGGGCGGGGCGGGGGCCACGCTCGCCGCGGTAGCCGGCGTCGAGGGTGCCGGGGCCGGGATGATGTCGGCCTCGGCGGCGGCCCACGGAGCCGCAGCGATGGCGGCCGCAACAGCAACACCTGCCAGGCCCGACGAGAACGCGAACTTGTTGATTGTCATGTCAATTTTCCCCTGTCGTCTCGAGCGTCAACGTGTTATGGCGCTTCGTCTTTGAATAGACAGCCGGGTTACACATCCGATAATGAACCGAATCACGCCGCTTTTCGTATAACAGGTGTGAGCCGCGGCGGGTCGGTACCACCCTTCGCGGCGACGGAAGCCTGCCCCACAGGCATTTTCGTGTCAGCTTGATCTCGTGGTGCCCGTCGTTGATGACGTCTGGCACTGAAATACGTTGGACTGCAATTATTTCCGAGTAGAGGACCCACCCTGTGCCGGATGTAACCGGAACCCCTATCTATGAGTGTATGAACAATCGGCGAGTCCAAAAGGACATGCAGGCAGGAGTTTTGATCATGAACCGTCTTAATCTCAGCAGCGCGACGTTCGCGATTTGCGCAGCGGCCTCCGTTGCATTGGCCGGTACCGCTGCGGCAACCGCCATTGGGGGGTCATCGGCCGCCGATGCGGTCGACCAACTCAAATCAGACGGGTACAACGTGCAACTCAACCTGAACGGCGCACGGGATGTCCCGCTGTCGGAGTGCACGGTCACCGGCGTCCACGGACTTCCCGACACAGCCCCGGTCGGCGGAGCGACACGCCCCACGCAGTTCACCACCGTCTACGTTGACGTCGACTGCCCGTCAGACAACTGAGATGCGCCGCTAAACGGGTGTCCCGATCGTCGCGCAGTGCCAGGATGTCCACCATGACTGTGGTTCTGGTGGACGGCAACCCGGAGACCGAAGCGATCTGGGGCCCACTGGTCGATGCGCTCGGGCGTAGCGATGTGGTTTGGCTGTCGCCACCGGGATTCGGCGCTCCGCTGCCCGTCGGCTTCGCCGCGACCTACCTGGCTTACCGTGACTGGTCGAGCATGAGCTGGCGAGTTTCGACGAACCGGTCGACGTGGTCGGGCACGACTGGGGCGGCGGCCACGTAATGAACGTGGTGATGCATCGAGGTGAGCTCGTGCGCAGCTGCGCCAGCGACTCCGTGGGCCTGTTCGACCCCCGACCACGTCTGGCATGACCTCGCGCAGGTATGGCAGACGCCAGGCGACGGCGAGCAGCTGGTGGACACCCTGCTCGGCGGCACGATCGGGGACCGGGCGGAACAGATGATGGCGCTGGGCATACCCGCGGACATCGCGACCCCGATCGCGGCGGCTCAGGGCCCGGAGATGGGCCGGGCGATCCTGATGCTGTACCGCTCGGCGCGCCAACCCGCGATGGCTGAGGCCGGGCGGGCGCTGGAGAGCGCCGCGGCCCGGCCCGGACTTTCCCTGCTGGCCACCGAAGACCCCTACATCGGCTCCGGGGAGCTCCGGCGTCGGGCCGCCGACCGAGCCGGAGCCCGCACGGAGGTGCGCGACGGGCTCGGACACTGGTGGATGGTGCAGGACCCGGCTCGCGGCGCCGCGGCTCTCAGCCGCTTCTCGGAAACGCTCGGCTGAGCACGCTCGTCGATGGCCAGCCACAATGCCGGCTTGTGGTGCCACAACCAAGCGACCACTACCGACACCGCGGCGCCCGATGAACCATCAAAGCCATGAACACATCAGCACACACCCTGCGCCGCGGTGAGGCCGGCGCCCTCATCGCCGCCGGCCTCACCGCCACCGCACTCGGCGCCGCCACCCTCAGCCACGCCGACACCACCACGCACGGGCCCCACACCACCACCGGACCGTCCTACAGCCCGCCACACCCCAGCATCGACGGATTCGGCCGCGGAACCCCGGGCCATCACCCCACCCCCCACCACCGCAACGCCGGCAGGCACTGAACACCCGGGCCGCGATCCGCTCACGGGCGGGTCGCGGCCTTGTCGTCGGCGGCGACGAAGCGGCCCAACACATCGGTGATCGAGCGCTGCAGCTCCTCGTCGGTGAGATCATCCAGACCGGTAGCTGCCCGCAGGAAGCCGCCGAACAACCGCCAGCCCACTCGCAGCGCGATCGCGTGAGCGGCGGCCAACCGCGCACTGCGCTCGTCCGGGTGCCGGCGGCGCATGTGATCGAGGAGCTCCGCGATGTTCGGGAAGCGGGTCTGCAGCTCGCCGATGGGATACCCGTCGAGCGTCGTGCGGGCGATCACCCGCAGTTGGCGGTCGACCGCCGCGTCGATGTCGGGGCCGGCAGCGCCGCCGGCGATGAGGTCGGCGAGGTGTTGGCCGAGGTAGTCGAGGACGGCGCCGACCAACTGTTCCTTGGTACCGAAGTGTCGATAGACCAGCCCGTGATTGACGCCGGCACGCGCGGCGACATCCCGGATCGACGTGGCCGTCGGTCCCCGCTTGGCGAACAGGTCGGCGGCGGCCTCCAGCGTCGCCGCGACGACCTCGTCGCGCCCGACCGGGCCGTCGGCCCGCTGAGCAGCTGTGCTTGCACGGCCTGTAGTCATGCGGCTACAGTAGCGCCCAGCACCGGTGTACACACTCGACTACACCGGAATCGGTGCCACAGAGAGGACACTGCCATGGCCACGGCCCCGGAAATCACATCGATCTCGGTAACCCAGCTGAGCAGCCGCATCGGTGCGCAGATCGACGGGGTACGGCTGCGTGGCGATCTCGACCGCGCCGCCGCCGACGCGATCTACCGGGCGCTGCTGCGGCACAAGGTGGTGTTCATCCGCGGCCAAGACCACCTCGACGACGAGCAGCAGCAGGCGTTCGGCAGGCTGCTGGGGACACCGGTCGGTCATCCCACCATCCGACACCCCGACGCCGACAAGACGCTGATCCAGCCCATCGATTCGGAATGGGGAAAGGCCACCCAGTGGCACACCGACGTCACCTTCACCGCGGACTACCCGAAGGCGTCGATTCTGCGGGCGGTGACCCTGCCCAGCTACGGAGGTTCGACGCTCTGGGCGTCGACCGTGGCCGCCTACGAGGCGCTGCCCGCACCGGTGCGGCAGTTGGCCGACAACCTCTGGGCCCTGCACAGCAATGCCTTCGACTACGCCGCACCGGCGTCCGCGGCCGGTGGCGCGGCGCGCGATCTCGCGGAGATCTCGGCGTTCACGGCACCGGACTTCCGCACCGAGCATCCGGTCGTGCGGGTGCACCCCGAGACGGGTGAAAAGTCACTGCTGCTGGGTACGTTCGTGCGGCAACTCATCGGCCTGGACAGCTACGAGTCGGTCACGCTGTTCGAGCTGTTGCAGCGCCGCATCACCCGGCCCGAGAACGTGATCCGGTGGAACTGGCAGCCCGGTGACGTCGCCATCTGGGACAACCGGGCCACCCAGCACCGCGCCATCGACGACTACGACGATCAGCGCCGCGTCATGCACCGCGTCACCCTCGGCGGCGATGTTCCGGTGGCGGTCGACGGTCGGCGTAGCCGTGGCATCGGCGAGGCCAACCCCGACGCGGACGCAGCCATGCTGTCCGCCGACAAGCGCGATGGGATCTACAACCCATTATTTTGGGCCAGCTCACCCATTTAGTCCAGGGTGGTCTCACCTGTTGGAAGATGCCGGCGCCAGAGTTTGGCGGGTCAGGATTTGGGCTTGCGGGACCCGGCTCCGGGTCGGCGGCCCCTGGGAGAGGGCGCGAAGGAGCGGACGTAGTCCACCGCGGCGTTGACCGCCGCGCGGACCGGTTCCGTGCTGCCGGTCGCGTGGGTGAGCATGGCGCCGCCCTGGTGCGCGGCAACCAGGGCGACCGCCAGGTGCCGGGGGTCGGCGCCGGGGCGCAGATCGCCGCGCTGCCGCATCGCGGTGAGCCCCGCGCGAAACAGTTCGAGCCATTCGTCGTAGCCCGCGGCGAGATCGTCGCGGATCTCATCGTCGGCTTCGCTCAGTTCACCGGCCAGCGAACCGTAGACGCATCCGCCACGGCGATAGACCGCATCCGCGTCGGCGACGCAGGCGTCGGCCCACGCCTGCAGCGCCTCAAAGCTGTCCAGGGCGCCCAACTTCGGCTGGGTGTGAAACGCGGCGACCTGGTTGCGACGCGAGGAAATGACTTCGCGGGTTAGCTCACGCTTGTCGCGGAAATAGTGCGAGATCTGCGACCCGCTGACCGCGGCCGCGCTGCGCGCCTCATCGATGCTTGTGCCGCCCACGCCGTGCTCGAACATCAGCGCGGCGGTCACGTCGACGATGCGTGCCCGGGTCGCCAGTCCCTTGCGGGTGAACCGCGCTGTACTGTCCTCGGACACCATGCCGCCTTTGGCCCGTCGATCAGTGGACGTCATCGCCCTCGCCGCGCCCTCCCAGGAAGCTCCCAGGCTTTGCGGCCAGATGCCGGCGCGGTCATGACACGCGATCGAAGAGATTGCCGGCAGGCGCGTCAGCTTTCTGCGCGGCCGAGCCGGTTGTGCGCCGCCCACGGGGCCGGCGGGGTGGGCGCGCGGCGCGTTCGGCGGGGTCGGCGGCGAACATGCGCAGATAGTTCACCGCGAACCGCACGGCGTCGGCGTGCGGCCACTCCTGGCGATAGGTGAAGGCCACGGTGCCGCCGCCCTGGTGCGCGCTGACGACGACCAGTGCCAGCTGTCGCGGGTCGGCGTCGGCTACGAGAACGCCTCGGTCTTTCATCCGCTGGATGGCCTGCTGGAGTAGCTCGACCCACTGCCAGTAGCCCGCCGCCAAACTCTCGCGCGTCGCGTCGTCGGACTTGGCGAGTTGCCCCGCGAGGGCATGGTAGGTGGGCGTGCCGACGTAGCCGATGCGCCTGAGGTAGCGCATGTTCAGGTCGATCCACCGCTCGAAGTCATCGAACGTATCCAGTGCCCGAAGCTTCGGTTGGCGGTGAAAGTTGAGCACCACCTGCATCTGGCGCGCCACGACGGCCCGGATCAGCGCCTGCTTGTCGGTGAAGTAGTGGGCAAGCTGCGAGCCACTCACCGACGCGGCGGTGCGCAGCTTGTCCATGTTCAACGCCGAGAGCCCCTCGGCGAGGATCAGCTCGGCGGCCACCTTCACGATCCGATCGCGGGTGGCACGCCCCTTGGGGGTCAGCCGCTGCACGTCGGGCGGGTCGGCGATAGCCATTGCGCCAGGCTACCGGCCGCGGCCGCCAGATTATGGGATATGCGGCCCACTATGTCGCCGCGGCTGTCAGGCGGCCGCGAGCTGCTTGGCGAGGAAGGCGCGGATCAGCCCCGTCACCTCGTCAAGAGCCGACTCGAGCAAAAAATGCCCGCCATCGATCAGATGGATCTCGGCATCGGGGAGGTCCTCCGCGAACGCCTCCGCACCGGCAGGGCCGAATATCTCGTCGCCGCGGCCCCACACCGCCAGCAGCGGGACCCCGCTGGCGCGGAAGTATTCGTGTAAGCGCGGGTACAGCGGCGAATTCGTGGCGTAGTCGAGCAGCAGTTTGAGCTGCACCTCGTCATTGCCGGGCCGGGAGATCAGCGCGTAGTCGTGATACCACGATTCCGGATCGACCAGCGTCTCGTCAGCGACACCCGTGACGTATTGCCAGCGAGTGGCCTCCAAGGTGAGGAACTGCCGTACCGGGGCCTCGGTCCGGGCGGTCGGCCGGGTTTGGTAGTCCCACACGGTCTTCCAGAAGCTCTCAACGAAGCCAGCGTCGTAGCCGTTGCCGTTTTGGCTGATGATCGCCGTGATGGCGGCCGGGTCGGCAAGCGCGAGCCGCCACCCGATGGGGGCACCGTAGTCCTGCACGTACATCGCATACGTGTCGATTCCCTGGTTACGCAGCAAGCCAGCCGTCAGCGCGGTGAGCGCGTCGAAGGTGTAGTCGAACTCTTCGACGGAGGGCGCGTCAGAAAGCCCGAAACCCAAATGATCCGGCGCTATCACGTGGTAGCGGTCCGCCAGCGCCGGAACCAACTGCCGGAACATGTATGAGCTGGTGGGAAATCCGTGCAGGAGGACCAGCGCGGGCGCGTCAGGGTCACCTGCTTCGCGAAAGAACAGCCGGTGACCGTCAACAGTGGCGTAGCGATGATGAACAGGTCGCATTGGCGATTCCTCCTGAGGCGATGTGCGATTCATGGGTCGGCCGCACGCGATCGGCCCACGCCGCGGTGTTCCGGTGAAGCCCTCGGCACCGGTCGTCATTTCTGGGTTATGCATCCCAGTATGCACAGCGGACCGGGTGCGCACCAGTCCGCGCGACCGAAAATTTCTGAGCCGGCGGTCCATGCATCGCCGGCGGAGCCTTGACGCGGCCTGCGCGCGACGCCGATCGTTAAGGCGGCCAGACGCAAAGGAACACCATCGACGCAACTACGCTCCCCGTTCCCGGCGGTGTCATCGCCCACGATCTCGATGTCGATGGCATCCGGACCCGGGTGTACGAGGTTGACCCAGCCAATCGGCTCACTCCGCTGCTCCTGCTGCACGGCGCGGGTGTGGACTCGGCGCTCGTCTCGTTCGGAACCGCCCCTGTCGCGCTCGGGCAACGCCGGCGGGTCGTGGCGCCGGACCTGCCCGGCTACGGCGACACCGAATTCGCGGCGGCATCGTTCTCCATCCCGTGGTACGGCGACTGGGTGGCCGACCTGGTGCGTGCGCTCCGCCTCGATCGGGTCGATCTGGCGGGTTTGTCGCTCGGGGGATGGATCACGCTCGAAGTCGCCGTCAGCCACCCCGACGTGGTGCGCCGGGTCATCCCGATCAATCCGGGTGGCGTGACCGAGAAGGTCCCGTTCATGCGCACGGCCAACTGGATCGCCAACCGTCCTGCACTGCACAAACGCCTGTACAAGTGGTCTGCGGGCATGGGGCGCCGATTCACCCGCCTGCAGTTGCGCAACGCCGCGGTGGAAAATGCGTCGGCCCTCACCGACGACCTGATCGACGCCGTCATCGTCAACGGCAGCGCGCGCACGCCGGGGAGGCGTTCGCGGCCACCCAACGATGGGCCTTCGGACCCGGACGGTCGATTGTGTCCCGGCTGCCGCGGGTCAGAGCCAAGACGCTGGTCATCGCCGGGCGGAACGACAGACTGGTGCCGGTGGCCGACTCCATTCGCGCGAGCCGACTCGTCGGGGATGGCGACGCCCGGGTTCTGGAACCGTGCGGGCATTGGTTGGTGCGCGACTGCCCGGCGCAGTTCGTCGACGCGGTGAACCAGTTCCTCGACGCGGTCTGAGAGACCGAATCCCTGCAGACCCCGGCCTTCAGGCGGGGATGTAGTCGAACTCGTCGGGGTTGGGTCCGGTGCGGCCGGACTCGCCGCGATCCAGGCCGGTGATCGCGCTCATCTCGTCGTCGTGCAGCTTGAAGTCGAAGATCTCGAAGTTCGACTTGATCCGCTCGGGTTTCACCGATTTCGGGAACACGATGTCGCCGCGCTGGATGTGCCAGCGCAGCACCACCTGCGCCGGTGTCTTGCCGTGCGTGTCGGCGATCCCGATGATGACGTCGTCGCCGAGCACCTTGCCCTGTGCGATCGGCGACCATGCCTCGGTCGCGATGCCATGCTCACGGTCATAGGCGCGCACCTGCTCGTTGGTCAAGTAAGGGTGCACCTCGATCTGGTTGACCGCGGGTACGGTCTCCGAGCCCGTGGCCAGGCGGTCCAGATGTGCGGGCTGAAAGTTCGACACGCCGATGCTGCGGGCACGCCCGTCCCCGGCGAACTCCTCCAGCACATTCCAGGTCGAGACGAAGTCGCCGTCATAGAGCGTGGGCAGCGGCCAGTGAATCAAGAACAGGTCGACATAGTCAGACCCGAGCGCGCTCAGTGTCGCGTCGAACGCGCGGCGCGCATCGTCGGGCCGGTGGTACCCGTTGTTGAGCTTGCTGGTGATGAACACCTCGCCGCGGTTCAGGCCGGCGTCGCTGATGCCTTCACCGACTTCCTTCTCGTTGCCGTACATCTCGGCGGTGTCGATGTGGCGGTACCCGATCTCGAGGGCAGAACGGACCGCCGCGGCGGTCTGATCGGGCTCGATCTGGAAGACGCCGAACCCCAGTTGGGGGATCGTGTTGCCATCGTTGCACCTGATCGACGGGACAGTGCTCAATTTCGGCCTCCTAGTGCATCGGGCTCGCTCGGTCTTGTCATGAGTGCCCGTTTTCGGCGGAAGAAACCAACCTCGTCAGGATCCCACCTGCGGCGCGCCGTCAACCCGAGCGCCCAGTGATCAACCGCGCTACCGATATCCGCCGGATTGTGGAAATTCAGGCTTCGCACAGGCCTCGCTCAGCCTGCTCCTAGTTGGCAAACAAACCCTGGAGACAACTGCTGATTCATGGACAGCTTTGGAGAAAGGCGGCAAATGCCCACACGACGATGGTGGTGGCCCGTCATCGCAGGCGCGCTACTCATCGCACTGCTGGCGCCCGCGCGCCTTACGGCGCCCCATCCGTTCGACCTCACGAGCTACGGGCGGAATCTGGTCGGCCGGACTCCGGCTCCCGCGGTCAACGCTGCCAACGTTGCCGCCCAGGTGGATCAAGCCCTGGTGCTGATCAATACGGACATGAGCTATCAGGGCGCTGTCGGAGCCGGAACCGGCATCGTGCTCAGCCCCGACGGCGTCGTGCTGACCAACAACCACGTCGTCGAAGGCGCCACCCGCATCGCGGTGAACAGCACCGCCTCCGGCGCCTCATACCCCGCGACGGTGATCGGTTACGACCGCAAGCACGACGTCGCCGTGTTGCAGCTGCGGGGCGCCAGCGGGTTGCCGACCGCGCCGCTGGCCACGTCGTCACAGGTCGCAGTCGGTGATCCGGTCACCGCGGTCGGCAACGCGAACGGACAGGGCCTGAGCCGATCCGAGGGCACGGTCACAGACGTGAATCAGACGATCACCGCCGCCGACCAGCTCGCCGCGCCCGAGCAGCTCAATGGCCTGATCCAGGTGTCGGCGAATCTGATCCCGGGAGACTCCGGCGGGCCGCTGGTCAACAGCAGTGGGCAGGTGATCGGCATAGACACGGCGGGCTCCGGAAACTACCGGCTCTCGGACCAAACCGATCGGCAGGGCTTCGCGATCCCGATCGGCACGGCGCTGTCGATCGCCTCGCAGATCCAGTCCGGCGCTTCGTCGGGTTCGGTCCACGTTGGCGACACCGCGATGCTCGGCGTCGGGGTCAACACGCAGCGCCAACGCGGCGTCACGGTCGCCCAGGTGCTACGGGGCTCCCCCGCGGATCAAGCGAGTATCGCACCCGGGGACGTGATCACCGGCTTCGCCGGCAACAGCATCACTTCCGATACCGCGCTCAGCGATCTCCTCGACCAGCAACACCCAGGCGACAACGTCGAGGTGATGTTTTTCGATCGGTCGGGTCAGCAGCACAGCGCCAACGTGACCCTGGCGCCCGGACCGGTCGGCTGACCCGACCGACCGGGCGGTGATCGAGCCCGCCGCGCACGGCGGCGGGCAAAGCTGCTCGACCTAAGCCGAGTCGGCCTCTTGCGCAATCCATTCGCGCGCTTCGCCGGCTTGCGCCGCCGGAAACGCGCGGTACTCCCCGGGCCACAGAAAGCCGAGGAACTCACTGAATTTCGCCACATGGTTGACCCAGTCCACGTCGCTGACCACCGCGCAGCGTTCCCAGTCGAAGTAGTGACCGACGCCGAACTTCGTATCCTCCCAGACCGCGCCGGGGTCGAACCCGACCAAATCAGGCGCGATGTCGAGGTAGATCCGCAGCTTCTTGTGCCGTTGCAGCCTGTCTTCGAAATCGGGTACCAGCACCGTGTCGTAATCGGTCTTCGTCACATGCCCATGGAACGCAAACGCGGCGACGTTGTCGGGGAAGTCCTTCAGCGCCTCGATCACGATGTCCTCCTCAACGACACAGGGTCTGCTCTCGTGTCGTCATGGTCTCGTCGCCGGGCATCCCCGGGTAGAGACCAAAGTCACCGACGACGCGCCGGCGGGTCGTTATAGTCGAACGGAACGACACCGTATCGTCAGGAGGGAGCAGCTTGCCATGCCAGTCGACGGCGTCGGCGGCACGCCGCCCGCAGCCGGACGCCGACCACCGCCCAGCCGGCGTGGGCGGTTCGCCCCGGGACTCGACGCCGCCATTCTGGACGCGGCGCTAGTAGAGCTGTCCGAGCAGGGCTACGACCGGATGACGATGGACGACATCGCGTCGCGCGCACAGGTGGGCAAGGCCGCAATCTATCGCCGCTGGTCCTGCAAGCCCGCTGTCGTCGCCGACGCGATCGTTCATTGGCGAAAGGGACGGGGACCGGGCGAGCCACCCGACACCGGCAGCCTTCGCGGCGACATCGACGCGCTCGTTTCAGCCGTACCCGACTACGACGCGGCCGATCTCAGCACAATCAAGGTGATCGTCGGCGTGGCGACCGCCGCGACGCACGATCCCGTCCTGGCGGCCGCGCTCGACGACCTGGTCCTGTCCACGCCGCGCCACATCATCAGATCGGTGCTCGACCGCGCCGTCGCCCGGGGTGAAGTTCCCGCCGGCCGCGATCTTTCCCTGGTCGCCGACGCCGCCGTGGGCGTGAACATCCTGCGCGTGGTGACGGGGCGCCCGATTGACCGTGTCTTCGTCCGGCGCGTGCTCGAGGACCTGATTCTGCCGCTGGCCCCGGCTGCGCCGACCCAGACAACCCAAGGGCCCAGAAGCGCCCCGGCGTGACCCTTGCGTCAGGCCGTCATTCGTGCAACGGTGGATAGATAACGGAACTGTCTAGTTCCGCCAAAAGGAGTCATCATGCGCAAAGGGAGCCGGTTTGGTTGCGTGGTGCGCGGGCTCTTGGCGGTGCCGATCGCGGTGGTCTGCGTGGTGGGCGCCTTGTACCTGCTCCTGCTTGCCTACTCTCCCCTGCTGCGACTCAAGTGGTTCAGCGACAGGACCCGCCGTTTGAGCACCAAGGCCAATCGCGTTACGGGCAGGCTCGCCGGGACCCGGCTGGGCATGCTGTATTTCAATCTCAGCGTCCTGCATCACGCCGGGCGCCGCAGCGGGCGCGCGTACGTCACGCCACTGAGCGCCTACCCGCTCGGTGACGGCTTCGTGCTGGCAGTGGCCTACCCCGAAGTCGACTGGTGCCGCAATGTCCTGGCGGCCGGCACCTGCACGCTTACCTGGAGGGACAAGGACTACGCGCTCGATCGCCCCGAAATCATTCCCCGTGCCCAGGCCATGAAGGCGTATCCGCTGATGGTCAAGCCCTATATCTACGCCCCCGGGACAACGAAGTTCCTCTGGCTGCATCGCGCGAATTCCCCTCAGCGGCAACGTATCAACGCCGGTACCGGGCCCGCATAGGGTGGCTTGGCTGTGATGCGCGACGCCAGGCGTGTGCCCGTTCTCGTCGTCGGAGCCGGGGCCGGAGGGCTGGCGACGGCTGCCCTGCTCGCCAAGCGCGGAGTTCGCTCCCTGGTGGTGGAGAAGCGTCACGAGGTCTTCATCTACCCGAAGGCACGCAATCTGAGTTTTCGCAGCCTGGAGATCCTGCGCGGTCTCGGCGTGGGCGACAAGGTCCACGCCGTGGCCGAGGGGACATCGGACATGGTGGTCAAGCGGACGCTCAACAGCGTCGACGTAGAACGGGTCATCGACTTCGACAAGATCTTCGCCGAATTCGACGAGCTGAGCCCCGAGCCGTCCATGCAGTACTGCCCCCAAAGCAAGCTGGAACCGATCCTGCTGGCCTACCTGCGCGGGTTGGGCAGCGCGGCGCACTACGGGACCGAACTGACCTCGATCGCGCAGGACGAGGACGGCGTCTCCGCGGTGGTGCGCGACCTGAATTCCGAAGAATCCGAAACGATACGCGCCGATTACGTGGTCGCCGCCGACGGCGTGCACAGCCACATCCGCGACGCGCTCGGCGTGGCCACGACCGGCTACGGCGCGTTGCCGATTTACGTCGTCTTCGTCTACTTCCACGGTCCGTGGCGGGAATTGGTTCCGCGCCTCGGGGAAGGGGGTGCGGTGCAAGTCACCAACGCCGCCGTCGACGCGGTATTCGTCGCGGCCGAAGGCGACCTGGGCATGTTCATCACCACCTACTTCCCCAGCAGAGGCGAGAGCGCCGCCCAATTCACACCCCAGCGCTGCCGCGAGCTGATCCTGGCTGCCGCCGGCGAGCAGATCGACCTTGACATCATCGACATCGCGCCGTGGCAACCCTACGAGCGGGTGGCCGAACAGTTCCGTTGTGGTCGTGTCTTTTTCGTCGGCGATTCGGCGCACGCCATGCCGCCGTTCAAGGCCGGCGGGGCGAATGCGGCCATCCAAAGCGCTGACAACCTGGCCTGGAAGCTCGCCGCGGTCCTCGACGGGGTCGCGGGCCCCGGTTTGCTCGCCAGCTTTCACGCCGAGCGCCACCCGGTCGGGCGTTTCAGTGCGCGACAATCGCTGACCGGGCCGCCCGTGGAGTTCCTGAGACTCGACGACAACCGACCCGCGCTGCCGCCCGACGAGGAGCGGCCCATGTTCAACCTGCTCGTCGGTTACCAGTACCGATCCACCGCGGTCATCACTCACGAACCCGCTCCCGCGGACCCCGACGCCGCTGCGCTCGTGGAGGAGCTGCGAGGACAGCCCGGCACCCGGGTCCCGCACGTCTGGCTCGATGGCCGGGCACAGCGCAGATCCACGCTCGACCTGCTCGGTCCGGGATTCACCCTGCTGACCGGCGACCCCCGAGGTGCGTGGGCGTCGGCCGCCGGTTCGGTGTCGGCCGAGCTCGGCGTCCCCATCACCATTGCGCGCATCGGCACACACAGCAACGACGCCGACGCGGCCCGGCAGTGGTCGGCCAGCACGGGACTCGGGGCCGACGGTGCGCTGTTGGTGCGCCCGGACGCCTTCGTGGGCTGGCGGGCAGAGACACTTCCCGATCATCCCGATCAAGAACTTCGCCAGACGGTGTCGGGCATACTCAGCCGCGCGTAACACATCGGTTCCGGCCTCGCCGGGGCGGGTGTCAGCCACGATGTGGGCTTGTGGCGCCACACCGGCGGGACCGCTACCTTTACGACGACGTAACGAACGACTCACCCCCCAGTGACCTTGGGCACTAGTGCAGTGGTGCCGGCAACCAATAGCGTCGATCACGCCGCACAAGCAATCCTGGATTCTTTGCAGGACAGACAGATAGCGGCAACACACCGAGGCTGTTTAGGAGATTTATCATGACACAGGCTGCACACAAGACCGAGCCGCGCTGGGCCGAGCTATCCGACGAGGTGCTCGCATCGGTCGAGGCCGGCCGCACGACCGCGATCGAGGCGGTGCGCAAGTTCATCGACGAGGTCACTCCGGTGCTGGCTGACGGATCCCGCCGCAAGACCGTCATCGACGCCGCGCTCAATCTCGCCGAGGAACTTCTCACGACGCGGATCGAGTTCCTGCGCAACGTCATACGCAGTGCAGCGGAGACGGATGGCAAAGAGTAAACGGGCCGCGCATGACTCTGCCACCGGCTGCAAGGGTCGACCGCCCGATCATCGACGATTGTCGACCATCCGGTGAACGGCAGAAGTCGCTGAGGCCAAATGGTTGCCGCGGCCGACCGAGTTTGACCGCGCCTGACCCGTGCCGGCGATATCGTCACATCCGTGACCGAGTTGCGCGTGGAATACCATCAGCGCCTCAACGACATCGACGCTGCGGTGCAGCGGATACTCTCGCTGGTCGAGCAGGACATCCTCAACGCGGGTACGGCATTACTCGACGCTGACGAGAAAGCCGCCGACGCGGTCGAAGCAAACGAGCGGATAGTCGAGGAATCCTACGGCCGAGTCGAACAGCTGGTCGTGAACCAGTTCGCACGCCAGGCGCCCGTCGCCAGCGAGCTGAGGTTCCTGCTGGCGGTGTTTCGCATCCTGCCGGAGTTGGCCGCCTCGCACGATCGAGCCGCGCAACTCGCCCCGCGCGGCGTGACCGGTCTGGCCGCGGAACTCCCCGACCGGGTGCGCCTGCTGATCAAGGAGCTCGTCGACGCCGCCGCCGAAATGTGGCGGCAGGTCAGTGCGGTGTACCTGAGCGGCTCCGCCCAGATTGCCGACGACACCGAGGAAGACGACGATGAACTCGACGAGCTTCACGCCAGCCTCAGTGCCGAGCTGGCTTCGACGGGCCTGCGCACACCGGTTCTGCTGGAAATGGGAGTGGTCGCCGCCCTGCTCGAGCGGCTCGGTGACAGCGCCGTCGAAATCGCCCGCCAGATCGAATCGTTGAGCCCAACCCGACACGACGACGGCGCACGCTAGCTACGTCTGGGGGTCCCGGGCGCAGTCAGCTTGCCCCGGGGCGTTCGCACGACAGCGCCGCGTTAAACCTCACCGTGGGAGCGTCAAGAAATCGTCAGCAGCCGAGCCTGATCCGGCTCGCGAGCGTAGTCCTGATAACGAAGGCCCTGACCCGACTCCCATGACTCGGCAGGTGAGGTGAAGCGAAGTGGTCGTATGCGAAGCGGCGCCGCAATCACATCGAGGGGTTCGATGACCCACAGATCAACGCCCCTGGTTGCGATAACCCACGCATCGCGGCGGTGGTGGGCGCGGCGGCACCTGACCTCGCAGGAACGAAGCAACCTGTCAGCGTCGCGAACGCCACTGGCCGTCTTCACCGCCTCCCTCGGTGGCCACCCGCGCCTCTGACAGGGTGACCACGGTTGGCCGGTCGTGTCGTCCCCGGCTTCGCCACTGCCGCGCCACCCGATGCGCGATCAAGGCGACCAGCACCCCGGCCGCCCCGGCAACCGCCGCTTGCGGCATCGCCAATCCGGTGATCATCAGGTAGCCGAACGCGACACCGACCGCAAGCAACACAATTCGCGTGGCTGTCCACCGCACGGCCGAGCGCAGCCGCAACGACAGCCCCATACCCAGCAACAGCGCACTCGCGTGCCCGATGGCGGTGAAATCCGCCCCGGACGCCGCGACCAGTGCGACAGCCAGCCACCAGCCGATCCAGGCGGGCCGCCAGCGTGGCGGGATCGCGGCCGTCAAGGCGCCCAACACTCCTGCGGCGCCGTAGCTGATCCCGACGTCGCTGGCCTGCGTGACCGAGACCGGCAGCCAGCCCGCCTCGATCGCGACGGCCAGCCCCGCCGCGACGATCACGGTGGCCCCGACGTGCCCGAGCGCGAACGCCGCGATCAGCCGCCGGCCGCGCCACACCAGCTCCCCCAGCGCCAGCAGGCACACCACTCCCGGGAGGCAGACATAGATGTCAGTGCCCTCGGTGACAAACGCGCTGCCGACCAATGTGGCCAGATGGCCTTGCCCCAGGTTGTGCAGGTTCGTGCTCAGGTGGCTGATGACGGTGTGCTGCACATGCGGACCGAGCGCCAAAAGCGTGGCGCCGACGACGGACAGCACCATCGCGTAGGCCACCGTGACACGCACCGAGACCAGGCGGGCCACCATTCGCGACGGGTCGGAGAAGGTCATCTGGCTAACCCCACTAGGTTGCCGCGGCCCCTGGTGGCGCGGCGTCTTGCCCGTTACAACGCTCACCGGGACCAGATGAAGCCGCCGCTTACGCTTTCTTTACGGCACCGGCGTAAATCCTGACCGCGCCTGTTGTGGGGTGCGCCCAACGCGGGCCGCTACGGGGCGGCGTTCATCGGCTGAGCGGCCGGTTTCTTGAATGCCTCCCGCCGGATCACCTGCCACAACGTCGGTGTGTGCTCGGTGGTGGACACGGTGACGGTGCGACCGACGGTCGCCGGGTCCGCGGCGAGCCTGCCGAGGTAATCCGCCAGATCGATGCGCGCTGTGAAGGCGCCGACCGGATCAACCTCGCCCGCAACGTAATCGGTGCGACTCGGCAGGTCGAACAAGCCCGACGGGCGCACGATCGTCCAGTCGAGCCCGCTATCGCGCACGACCGTCTCCATCCGGCGAATGTCGTCGTAGACCGTCTTGCCAATGGTGCGGGTGATGACCGGCTCGAACAGCCGCAACGACAACGGCACCCGCCGTCGGCCCGGGCTCGGGTAGGCGCCGGCCGAACTCACCACCGCCAGCCGGCGCGCCCCGGTGGCGGTCATCGCCTCAACCACGTTGGCCGTGCCGAGGGAGTAGGTGTCAACGGTGTCGCGAGTGAACGGCACTCCCAGCGTCGAGAGCACCGCATCGGCACCGTCGACGACGTCGTCGAGGGACAGCCGATTGCGCACGTCCGCATCAGCGACCAACAGCCGCGGATGCGTGAACGGAAAGGCGTGCGGGCCCCGCGTCACCGCAACCGCCCGGTGGCCTTCGTCGAGCACGCGGCGGGTAAGCAACCGGCCCGTCTGGCCGTTGGCGCCGAAGATCACGATGTCCATGTCTACCTCCCGTGGAACGTACGGCCGCGTCGTTACATCTGGCCTCGTCGTCAAGGACGGGACACGGGAGGGGAAAGTTACACACCGCCCGGCCCGCCCGCCGGATGCGGCGAACCGCCGCGGCCATAGTGTGAGGCGATGGGCCCCAGGGAAGCGGACGCCAGCGCGGACAGCGTCGAACCGGACGTAGCTCCGCGCGAGGAAGAAGACACGTTCGACCGTCTCGTGGACGAGGGCCGCCAGCGCCTCGGGCGGTCGTGGGTGCAGCTGATCAGCACGGGATTCCTGGGAGGCTTCGACGTCGGAGTCGGCGTGCTCGCGTTGCTTCTCGTCGAGCAGTTGACCCGGAACCCGCTGCTGGCCGGCTTGGCGTTCTCGTCGGGCTTCATCGCCCTGTCGCTGGCGCGCAGCGAACTGTTCACCGAGAACTTCAACGTGCCCGTCGTGGCGGTCGTGTCGAAAGCGGGAACGCCGGGCGCGCTGGCGCGGCTCTGGGGCACCACGCTGGTGACCAACCTGATCGGCGGGTGGGTGATCGCGGCGTTGCTGATCGTGGCGTTCCCGAACCTCGGGGGTACCGCCATCGAAGTGGCGAAGCCGTACATCGACCTGGGCGTGAACTGGCGGGCGTTCGCACTGGCCCTGGTGGGCGGCATGCTGATCACCGTGATGACGCACTTGCAGCACGCGACCGAATCGGACGGCGTGCGACTGGTCCCGGCGGTCATCGTCGGCACGATCCTGTCGATCGGGCACATCAACCACGCGATCGTTGCATCGCTGGTGTGCTTCGCGGCTCTCGTCGCCGGCGCGCCGTTCGGCTACGCCGACTGGGG
>NZ_DATFYW010000126.1:0-11768 GCF_035314905.1 Mycobacterium sp. | reverse complement strand
CACGGCTGTCACGTGTTCACGCCGATCCTGCGCGAGGCCGGCTACGGCGGCATCATCAACGTCGCGTCGGCCGCCGCTTTCGCCGCCGCGCCCGGAATGGCCGCCTACAACGTCAGCAAGGCCGGCGTGCTGTCGCTGTCGGAAACCCTGGCCGCCGAACTGTCCAAATGCTCAGCGCCTGGGAGCAGGGCAAGAACCTTGGCGACGTGCTCGGCCTGGAGACGGCGCTCGCGGGCAGTTGGGCGACCGAGAAGCCGGAGACCGTCCCTCTCGCCGAGGCCCGGCGGATGATCGCCGACGCGGCGGCGTTCGACCGGTTGGTCGGGTTGGGCCTGATCCGCATCGAGCACAGCCCCGAGCGCGGCGACGACGCCACGATCGTCCGGCCGAAGCTGATCGAGGCCTTCAACGAGATCCGCCAGTATGGCGTCAGCATCGACAAACTGATCGACATCCACGAGCAGGTGCTGCCCCTGGTCGACCAGATCAGCTCCATCCTGGTGAGGGCGGGCGCCGAGCACGTCGCCGACAGGATCAAACCCGGCGAGGCACTTCCCGGGGGACACCGACGTCGCCGAGTTGATCACGATGCTGGTCCGGTTCCGCACCCAGGCCGTCGCGTCGGTCGCCACGACGCTCGCCTCCTCGATCGAATCGGACATCGAGTCGGCGGCGAGCCGGATACTCACCGACTTCATCGAGAAGTCACCCGACCCCGACCCGCAGTGACGAGCCCGGGTCGCTGCGCGCTGGCGATCACTCCCACTCGATGGTGCCCGGCGGCTTGCTGGTGATGTCCAGCACGACCCGGTTGACCTCGGCAACCTCGTTGGTGATTCGGGTGGAGATGCGCTCGAGGACGTCGTAGGGCACCCGGGTCCAGTCGGCGGTCATCGCGTCCTCGCTGGACACCGGCCGAAGCACGATCGGGTGGCCGTAGGTGCGGCCATCGCCCTGCACACCCACCGAGCGAATGTCGGCAAGCAACACCACCGGGCACTGCCAGATCTGATTGTCCAGCCCGGCTGCGGTCAGCTCCTCCCGTGCGATCGCATCGGCCCGTCGCAGCGTGTCAAGCCGCTGCGCGGTGACCTCCCCGACGATGCGAATGCCCAGTCCCGGCCCCGGAAATGGTTGGCGCGCAACGATTTCCTCCGGAAGACCTAGCTCACGGCCGACGCCACGCACCTCGTCTTTGAACAGCAGCCGAAGCGGCTCGACGAGCGTGAACTTCAGATCGGCGGGCAAGCCGCCCACGTTGTGATGGCTCTTGATGTTCGCGGTGCCGCTGCCCCCGCCGGACTCCACGACGTCGGGATACAGCGTGCCCTGCACGAGGAACTTGACCTCAGACCCGCTGTCTCCCACGATGTCTCGCACCGCACCCTCGAACGCACGGATGAACTCGCGTCCGATGATCTTGCGTTTGCCTTCCGGATAGGTGACCCCCGACAGCGCCTCGAGGAACCGGTCCTTGACGTCGACGATCACCAGCCGGGCACCGGTGGCGGCGACGAAATCGCGCTCCACCTGGGCCTGTTCGCCCTCGCGCAGCAGGCCGTGGTCGACGAACACACACGTCAACCGGTCGCCGATCGCGCGTTGCACGAGCGCCGCGGCGACGGCGGAATCCACTCCCCCGGACAGCCCGCAGATCGCGCGCCCGTCACCGATGTGGCCGCGCACCTGCTCCACGAGCGTGTCGGCGATGTTGGCCGGTGTCCACGTCGAATCGATGCCCGCGAACTCGTGCAGGAACCGGCTCAGCACCTGCTGACCGTGCGGTGAGTGCAGCACCTCGGGGTGGTATTGCACACCCGCGAGCCGACGGGCCCGGTTCTCGAACGCGGCGACCGGCGAGCCGGCGCTGGTGGCCACCACGTCGAACCCGTGCGGGGCGGTGGTGACCGCGTCGCCGTGGCTCATCCACACCGGCTGGGTGCCGGGCAGGCCCGTATGGAGCTCTCCGCCGGTTACGTTCAATTCGGTGCGGCCGTACTCGCTGGTGCCGGTGCGGGCAACGCTGCCGCCGAGCGCCTGCGCCATCGCCTGGAAGCCGTAGCAGATGCCGAACACCGGCACATCGAGGTCGAACAACGCCGGATCGAGTTGCGGCGCGCCGTCGGCGTACACGCTGGCGGGGCCGCCGGACAGCACGATGGCCTGGGGGTCGCGGGCCTTGATCTCGTCGACGGTGGCCGAGTGGGGGATCACCTCCGAGTACACCCGCGCCTCGCGGACACGCCGGGCGATCAATTGCGCGTACTGCGCCCCGAAATCGACGACCAGCACGGGTCGCACGGGCGCATGCACGTCGGATTGAGGTTGGGCCACGACTTGAAAGTCTAGTGGGCTGGACGTCACAGCCTTTTCCGCAACATCCAGGCGGGAACCCAGTGCGTCACCGTCCTGCGGTTGGCTCCGTAGTCGATCGGGTAGGTCACCAGGCCCCACCACTCGCCCTGCTCGCAGATCCCCCAGCAGGTGAGCCGGCCCTCCACCACCTTGTGCATCTGCAGCCCGCGCGGATGGTAGCGGCCACCGCGGTGAGGCCGGCGGGGAAACAGCGCAGCGAGGTCGATCAGGACGCGAACCGGTGGCTCGACGGCCCGGAACGGGTCGGGAACCGGCTGCCCGCTGTAGCTGATCGGCTGCAGATCACCCACCGTTCGATCATACGTTCGAACGGTGGGGCTGAGCCCGGGGTCACCCGGCGGAACTGACCGGCTCGATCGGCAGTCGCCGCAGCGCCGCGGGGGCATCGGCGGGAACCACGGGGTGCGCGGGCGGGACCGGGTCCAGCCGCTCGTACGGCAGCCCCTGCTCCGGTCGCCGATCCGCCTCACCCTTGTTGGGCCACAGCGAGGCGGCCCGCTCGGCCTGCGCGGTGATGGAGAGCGAGGGGTTGACACCGAGGTTCGCCGAGATCGCGGCGCCGTCGACCACCGAAAGCGTCGGGTAGCCGTACACCCGGTGATACGGGTCGATGACACCCGTCTGCGGGCTGTCGCCGATCACCGCCCCGCCCAGGAAGTGCGCGGTCAGCGGGATGTTGAACAGTTCGCCCCAGGTGCCGCCGGCGACACCGTCGATCTTCTCGGCGACGCGGCGGGTGACCTCGTTGCCGATCGGGATCCAGGTCGGATTCGGTTCGCCGTGGCCCTGCTTGCTCGTCATCCGGCGCAAACCCAGCCGCGTGCGCCTGGTGAACGTCGTGATCGAGTTGTCCAGGTGCTGCATCACGAGCATGATCATCGTCCGCTCGCTCCACCGTCGGGGATTGAGCAGTCGCAGGGCGCCGCGTGGATCCTGCCGCGCCTTCTTGAGCAGCTGCTTGAAGCGCGGCACGTCGGTGCCCCCGGGGCCGGCGCCGTCGGTCATCAGGGTCTGCAGCAGGCCCATCGCGTTGGAGCCCTTGCCGTAACGCACCGGCTCGATGTGCGTGTCGGGCGTGGGGTGGATGGACGACGTGATCGCCACGCCATGGGTCAGGTGCAGATCGTCTGCGACCCTCAACCGCCCGGCGCCGACGATCGACTCGGAGTTGGTGCGGGTGACGAGGCCGAGCATCGTGGAGAGGTCGGGCAATTTGCCCTTGTCGCGCATCGTGAACAGCAGCTTCTGGGTGCCCCACGTTCCGGCGGCCAGCGCCACGTGGCTCGCGGTGAAGGTCTTGCGGCGCTTGCGCAGCCAGCGGCCCGTGACCACCGTGTGGACGCGCCACAGCCCGTCGGCACCCTGTTCGAACCCGGTGACCGTGCGCATCGGAAGCACTTCGGCGCCGGCCTTTTCGGCCAGCCCGAGGTAATTCTTCACAAGGGTGTTCTTGGCGCCGTAGCGACACCCGGTCATGCACGAGCCGCACTCGATGCAGCCGGTGCGGTCGGGCCCCACCCCGCCGAAGTACGGATCGGGCACCGTCTCACCCGGGACCTTCGTCCCGTCCGGCCCGAAGAACACCCCGACCGGTGTCGGCACGAACGTGTCTCCGACGCCGATCTCGTCGGCGACTTGCTTGATGATGCGGTCGGCGTCGGTGAAGGTCGGGTTGCGCACCACGCCGAGCATCCGCTGGGCCTGGTCGTAGTGCGGCATGAGCTCGGTGCGCCAGTCGGTGATGTGCGACCACTGGCGGTCGTTGAAGAACGGCTCCGGCGGCACGTACAGCGTGTTGGCGTAGTTCAGGGAGCCGCCGCCGACGCCCGCGCCGGCGAGGATCATGCAGTTGCGCAGCAGGTGGATGCGCTGGATGCCGTACATCCCGAGCCTCGGCGCCCACAGGAATTTGCGCAGGTTCCACGACGTCTTGGCGAACTCCTGGTCTGCGTAGCGGCGGCCCGCTTCGAGCACCCCGACGCGGTAGCCCTTCTCGGTCAGCCGCAACGCGGTGACACTGCCCCCGAATCCGGAGCCGATGATCAAAACGTCGTAGTCAGGCGCCATCGCACAAGTATGAACTTACCGGTCGGTAACTATCCAGAGAGGCTGGCCTAACTTCGCCGGGCGCAGGACCGTCAGGAGCCGACGGCCAGGCCGACCTTCTGGAATTCCTTGAGGTCGCAGTAGCCGGCCTTGGCCATCGACCGTCGCAGGCCCCCGACGAGGTTCAGTGAGCCGAACGGATCGTCGGACGGGCCGTTGAGGACCTGGCGCAGCGCCGGCCGCTCCCCGACGGCGACCTGCAGCAGGGCGCCGCGCGGCAGCGACGGGTGAGCGGCGGCGGCGGGCCAGAACCAGCCGTCGCCGAGCGCCTCCACCGATGCGGCCAGCGGCGTGCCGAGCACCACGGCATCGGCGCCGCACGCGATGGCCTTGGCGAGGTCGCCGGAGGTGTGGATGTCGCCGTCGGCCAGCACGTGCACATAGCGGCCGCCGGTCTCGTCGAGGTATTCGCGACGTGCCGCGGCGGCGTCGGCGATGGCGGTGGCCATCGGCACGCTTATCCCCAGCACCTCGTCGGTGGTCGTCGCCCCGCTGGTCGAGCCGTCGCCGACGATGACGCCGGCCGCGCCCGTGCGCATCAGGTGCAGCGCCGTGCGGTGGTCGAGCACCCCGCCGGCCACCACCGGCACGTCGAGCTCGGCGATGAACGTCTTGAGGTTCAGCGGCTCGCCGTCGCGGGCGACTCGCTCGGCCGAAACGATGGTGCCCTGGATGACCAACAGGTCGATGCCGGCTGCGAGCAGCGCCGGGGTGAGCTGCCGCGCATTCTGCGGGCTGACCCGCACCGCCGTGACCACCCCGGCGTCGCGGATCGTCGCCACCGCGGCCCCGAGCAGATTCGGATCCAGCGGCGCGGCATGCAGCTGTTGCAGCAGCCTGATCGACGCCGCCGGTTCGGGCTCCTTCTGTGCGGCCTCGATGACCTGCGCGATCTTGGCCTCGACGTCGGCGTGGCGGCCGATCAGGCCTTCGCCGTTGAGCACGCCGAGGCCGCCGAGCCGGCCCAGCTCGACCGCGAACTGCGGGGACACCAGCGCGTCCGTGGGGTGAGACACCACCGGGATCTCGAATCGGTACGCGTCGAGCTGCCAGGCCGTCGACACGTCTTTCGACGATCGGGTGCGCCGCGACGGCACGATGTTGATGTCGTCCAGCTCGTAGGTGCGGCGGGCGGTGCGGCCCATGCCGATCTCGACCATGTCGCGCACCGTCTATCTCCTCTTCCCGCGAGCGCTCATTCCACGACCGCTTCCTAGTGGGCGTAGTAGTTCGGCGCTTCGACGGTCATCGTGATGTCGTGCGGGTGGCTTTCCTTCAACCCCGCGGCCGTGATGCGGACGAATTGGGCCTGCTGCAGCGCCTCGATGGTCCGCGAGCCGGTGTAGCCCATCGCCGCCCGCAGTCCGCCGGTGAGCTGGTGGATGACGGTGGCCAGCGGACCCCGGAACGGCACCCGGCCCTCGATGCCCTCGGGGACCAGCTTGTCTTCGGAGAGCACGTCGTCTTGAAAGTACCGGTCCTTGGAGTACGACTTGCCGCCGCCACGTCCCTGCATCGCGCCGAGCGAGCCCATGCCGCGATAGCTCTTGAACTGCTTGCCGTTGACGAAGATCAGCTCGCCTGGGGCCTCCGCCGTTCCCGCCAGCAGCGAGCCGAGCATCGTGGTCGATGCCCCGGCCGCCAGCGCCTTGGCGATGTCGCCGGAGTACTGCAGGCCACCGTCGGCGATCACCGGAACTCCGCCGGGCGCGCACGCGGCGACCGCCTCGAGGATCGCGGTGATCTGCGGGGCCCCGACGCCGGCCACCACGCGTGTGGTGCAGATCGAGCCCGGCCCCACGCCCACCTTGACCGCGTCGGCGCCGGCCTCCACCAGCGCGGCGGCGCCGGCGCGGGTGGCGACGTTGCCGCCGACCACTTCGACCCGCTCGCCGATGTCGGCCTTCAGCTGGGACACCGTGTCGAGGACCTTCCGGTTGTGCGCGTGCGCGGTGTCGACGACGAGCACGTCGACGCCGGCTTCCACCAGGGTCATCGCACGCACCCATGCGTCGTCGCCGACGCCGACAGCGGCGCCGACCAGCAGCCGGCCGTCGCTGTCCTTGGTGGCCAGCGGATGCTGCTCGGTCTTGACGAAGTCCTTGACGGTGATCAGGCCGGTCAGCCGCCCGTGCCCGTCGACGATCGGCAGCTTCTCGATCTTGTTGCGGCGCAACAGGCCCAGTGCGGCGTCGGCGGTCACCCCTTCGCGCGCGGTGATCAGGGGCGCCTTTGTCATCACCTCGGAGACGTGCTTGTTCTGGTCCACCTCGAACCGCATGTCGCGGTTGGTGATGATCCCGACGAGCGCTCCGGACTTGTCGACGACGGGCAGGCCGGAGATCCGGAACCGGGCACACATCGCGTCGACCTCGCCCAGCGTGTTGTCCGGCGAACACGTCACCGGATCGGTGACCATGCCCGCCTCGGACCGCTTGACCATCTCGACCTGGCCGGCCTGCTCGGTGACGGACAGGTTGCGGTGCAGCACTCCCATGCCGCCGGCGCGGGCCATCGCGATCGCCATCCGGGCCTCTGTCACGGTGTCCATCGCGGAACTGACCAGCGGCACCTTGAGCCGGATCCTGCGGGTCAGCTGGCTGGAGGTGTCGGCCGCGGCCGGGACCAGGTCGGAAGCCGCGGGCAGCAGTAACACGTCGTCGAAGGTCAGACCCAGCATCGCGATCTTGTGCGGGTCGTCGCCACCGGTGGGCACCGCGGCGCCGAGCGCGTCGGGGACATAGGAATCCACCGCGGCACTACCTTCGACAATCGACATGGGTGGGGGCCTCCATCGGCGCGGCGCTAGGACACCATCCTATCGGCATCGACGCCGATTTCCCGGCGCCGCCGCGGGCCCCGCGGACGCGGCGGCACGCCTCGTATCCGCTGGCGCGAGACCTGTGCGGCTGCGTAATGTAGAGGCGTGCGCGACCATCTGCCACCGGGTTTGCCACCCGACCCCTTCGCCGAGGACCCGTACGACCCGTCGGCGGCACTGGATGCGATCGAGCCGGGCCAGCCGCTCGACCCGCAGGAGCGCAGCGCGGTGGAGGCCGACCTCGCCGATCTCGCGGTCTACGAGGCGCTCTTGGCGCACAAGGGAATTCGCGGTCTGGTGGTCTGCTGCGACGAGTGCCAGCAGGACCACTACCACGACTGGGACATGCTGCGTGCCAACCTCCTGCAGCTGCTGGTTGACGGCACCGTCCGGCCGCACGAGCCGGCCTATGACCCCGAACCCGACGCGTACGTGACCTGGGATTACTGCCGCGGCTATGCCGACGCCTCGCTCAATGAGGCAACCACGGATCCCGACGGCTACCGCTGACCTGAGTTCGCTGCCGGCCTGGGTGTGCTGCCTGGGCCGGCTCAGTTCCCGGCGCCGCGCTCGGCCGTGGTTGCCGGTGCCTCCGGCCCGTTTCCATACGGTCCGGGAGCGGACCCGTGTTCCTCGCCGTGGGGGGCTGCCGTCGGGGCGGGGGCACTCTCCGGGGTCTGCTGCTGGACCAGCGCGGGCGCCTGCTGCTGCGATGACGTCCCCGCCGCCGCCGTGCTCGTGTCCTCGGTGCGCGGCGTTGAGGTGACCGTGGTCGCGGTCGGCGCCGCGGTGGCCGTCGACGTCGAGGTTGTCGTCGACGGCGATGCCGACGTCGAGGGCGATGCCGACGTCGCGGGCGACGGCGGCGGGGGTGGCGGCGCCGCAACCGGGCTCGAGGTCGTCGACGGCGGCGAGCTGGTCGCCGCCGAGGCGCTCGTCGTGGTGCTGGTCTCCGACCCGGAGGTCGTCGTGGTCGCTGGTGACGACGAGGACGACGTTGAGGACGAGGGTGACGACGGGCTCGCCGACCCGGGCACCACGGCAGGCCCCTGAAGCAGCGGCGTCGACATGCCCGGCAGAATCGGCGGGGGCGCACCCGGCGTCAGCGTCGCGCCGGGGTCACGCTGGACGACCTTGACCGTCAGGCTGTTCCACTGGTTGATCAGCTCTTGCTTGCGCTGCGTGTCGGTGACGTCCTGCACGGTCGTGCTGACCGCGGCCAGCTTGTCCTGTGCCTGCTGCCACTGGCCTTGCTGGACGAGCTGTTGCACCTGCTCCAGTTCGGTCTGGGCGGCAAGCGCGACCTGGTCTCCGCGCGTGGTCGGCGACGAGCCGAACAGCGCGGTGTGCAGGCCGTACAGCGGATCGCCGGGCCCGGCGCCGTAGATGACCGCGCCGAAGCCGCCGAGGCACAACAGCGCCGCCGCGACCGCGCCGATCATCGTGATGCCGAACCGGTGGCGCGGGCCCGCTTGCTTGCCCTCGGTGAGGGCCGCTGCCCCCTCGGCGAGCGAGATCACGTGGGTGTCCGGGGCCCGGCGCACCTCATCACGCCAGCCGGCAAGCATCGACGCGACGGGATCCGTCGGCGACATCCGGGCACCGGCGGCGAGCGCGTCGAGCAGGCGATCGCTCCGCGCGACCGCTTCCAATCCGGATTCGTACTCAGGCATAGTCGCGACCTGCCTCGATGATCTCTGCCCGCAGCCGGGCCAGCGCGCGATGCTGGGCCACCCGGACCGCACCGGCCGAGCTGCCGACGGCATCAGCGGTCTCCTCGGCGCTCAACCCGACGACCACCCGCAGAATCAGGATTTCGCGCTGCTTGGCGGGCAGCAGGTTCAGCAACGCGTTCATTCGCATAGCGGAGTCCGCCTCGATGGCCATTTGCTCTGGCCCGACGTCGGCCGCGGCCCGCTCGGGAACCTCATCGGTGGGCTCGGCACGGTTGCGCACGACCGAACGGTGGGCGTCCGCCACCTTGTGGGCCGCGATGCCGTACACGAACGCCAGAAAGGGCCGCCCCTGGTCCCTGTAGCGTGGCAACGCCGTGATGGCGGCCAAGCACACCTCCTGCGCCACATCGTCAGCCGACAGACCACTTCGCTCTGCCGTCCCGATCCTTGCGCGGCAGTACCGCACCACGATTGGGCGAATGGTCTCGAGCACCTCACGGAGTGCGTCCCGATTGCCGGCTACTGCGTCAGCAACGACAGCATCGAGTCGATCTCCCGAATTTGTCATCGACGACGGCGTCCTCAACGTTACGAGCCAGGAGCTTCCCGGCGACCCAACCGACAATAACGATCCGTGCTCCGCCCGATCACGTCACCGAGACCAAACACCCCCGCCGTGTCGTACGGCCTCGGCGCTGGCGTGCACAACGGCCCGTACCTCCGCGGCGTCGCGAACGTTGCTGCCGATGTCGGCGAGCAGGCTGGCCGCCGCCCACCGAAGCGGTATCAGGCCAAGCCCGGCCGTGCTGACCAGCGCTTCGTCTGCCACCGTGCGCGCCAGGTCGACCTCACCGGCGCTGCACAACGCCGCGGCGCGCACAACGGCGGTCTTGACCCGGTGCCGTGCCGACCGCGATCCGGCAGCCAGCTCGGCCGCCTGGTCGGCGTGCCGGACCGCTTCTGCGCCCTCGCCGCCGACCATCGCCCGCTCGGCGGCGACCCACTGCCAGCGCAGCGCCAGCCGCTCGGGCAGGCCGGGCTCGTCAAGCAGTGCCCGCGCTCGTTCCAGCAACGCAGCGCACGCGGCGAAGCGCCGCAAACCCAGCGCGTCGGCCGAAAGGCCGATCAGCGCGTCGATGGCGGCCTCGCTGGTTGCGGCGTGTCGGCCGGCCAGCGCCAGGGCACGGCCGTCCCAGCGACGAGCGTCGGCATGGCCGCCCAACTGGCGCAGGAACGACCCACAGGTGCTGTGCGCCAGCGAGGCCAGCGAACCGGTGCTGACGCGCCGGCGCAGCGTAGACAGGTCGGCGTGCGCGCAGCCGTAGCGGCCCTGGCCTCCCGCGGCCACCGCCCGCAGCCACAAGTCATGCGATGTCTCGGCGGCGGGCAGCGGCCACCGACCAGGATCGTCGCCGAACGCCGCGGCAGCCAACACCGCCGATCGCTGACCGGTCATCGAAGGGCGACCGTATCAGCAACACGACGCCGCCAGATGCCGATGGAGCTTAGCAACATTCGTTAACAGTTTGTGGGCTGCGTGTTAACTCGATGTCAACTGCCTACTGAGCGCTAGAAAATGCCCGGCGACACAGCGCGATGCGAACTGCGGAAACTCTGTGCGATGGCGCGGCGCGCGTCCCCTAACACCATGTTCACCGGTGCGAAGGCATCCCAACGATGAACGTGACGTAAATTCCTTAGCTGCGGTTATGTCATTCGGCACACCCGGTAGCTATTGACTGAATTTGTTAAGCGCCCCTACCTTGTCTGCACGAGTAGTCATCGGCGACATCTCTGGAGATCGGTTCCACGACTCACCGTCCGCTTGGGCTCCAAATGGACTTGGCGAGAGGGGTTTTCCATGCCACAGCCGCAGCAGCTACCCGGACCTAACGCAGACATCTGGGACTGGCAGATGCAGGGCTTGTGCCGGGGCGTCGATTCGTCGATGTTCTTCCACCCCGACGGCGAGCGGGGCCGCGCCCGGGCGCAACGCGAGATGCGCGCCAAGGAGATGTGCAGGCGCTGCCCGGTGATCGCCCAGTGCCGCGCCCACGCACTGTCCGTCGGTGAGCCGTACGGCATTTGGGGTGGACTGTCGGAATCCGAGCGAGAGATTCTGTTGAAACGAGGCATCCGCCGCACGGCCTGACATCTGGCCACGGTGAAGGCCCATCCCGATCTCGGGATGGGCCTTCACCGTTCGGGCGGACTAGTGCACGTGCCCGTCATGCTCGTCGGAGGACTCCTCCGGCTTCTCCACCACCGCTGTCTCGGTGGTGTTGGATTACAGCCGCACCCGGCCCCCACCGCGACACGTAAATCGCTGCGACGACACGCCGAGAACACCCGCAGTGGTTTCAGTCTCGAGGCCGTTGGGGCCGGGGATGCTCCGCTTTTTCGGCTGTCTCAGTGAGCGTGGCCGTGGTGATGACCGGTGTGCTCCTCCTCCTCCGGCTTCTCCACCACCGCTGTCTCTGCCGTCAGGATGCCCAGGGCCCGACGCCGTCGACCTTCTCGATCGTGATGCGTGTCAGGTACCCGGGCGGCGCGTCAGGCGGCGGGAAATTGCCGCCTGCGCCGAACATCCCCGTGTTCAGCTCGTCGAGCAGTTCAGGTGCGCCGCCCTCCTCGCCAAACCGGACATCGGGTTAGCTCGCGCCCGCCGCGATCACCTCGTCCACCTCGAGGGCCCGGCCGGCCATCTCGGCGTGTGCCTTGTCCAGCGCGTCGGCCTGATCCTCATCGGCCTTCATCAGCGCCTCGATGTCGAAGCCGGCCATGTCGAG
>NZ_DATFYW010000125.1:0-17398 GCF_035314905.1 Mycobacterium sp. | reverse complement strand
TTCGTAGCGGTGATGGGCTCGGCGACATCCCAGATCTCATACACCGCATCCAAAGGCGGGGTGCTGGCGATGTCGCGGGAGTTGGGGGTGCAGTACGCGCGCAGCGGGATTCGCGTCAACGCGCTCTGCCCGGGCCCGGTGAACACGCCGCTCCTGCGGGAGCTGTTCGCCAAGGACCCGCAGCGGGCCGCGCGGCGGCTCATTCACGTGCCAATCGGCCGGTTCGCCGAGCCGGAGGAAATCGCCGCCGCGGTGGCATTTTTGGCCAGCGACGACTCGTCGTTCATCACCGCGTCGACGTTCCTGGTCGACGGCGGCATCAGCTCGGCCTACGTCACCCCGCTGTAGTCATGCAACCGCAATTGGTCAGCGACGCGTTGCTCCGGCCGGTGCGGCCGGGGAATGCGTTCGAGGACACCGTTGGCCGGCTGCTGCAGACCATCCGGCTGGGAGTTGTCGGGCCGGGAGAGGCCTTGCCGCCCGAACGCGAACTCGCCGCACGGCTCGGTGTCAGCCGCGACACCGTCCGCGACGCAATCAAATCGCTGGCCGACGCCGGGTATCTGGTGTCGCGCCGCGGCCGCTACGGGGGCACCTTTCTGGCTGACGAATTACCGATGCCCACAGCGGAAGCCGACGGCAACGAGGCGATCACGCGGGCAGAGATCGACGACGCCCTGCGGCTCCGTGAGATTCTCGAGGTCGGCGCCGCGCGGATGGCTGCGACCCGCACGCTGACCGCGGCCGAACGCGAGCTGCTGTGGGCGCGGATGACCGACGTTCGAGGCGCGGACCCGTCCGACTACCGCCGGCTGGACTCGCGGCTGCACCTGGCGATCGCCGAGCTGGTGGGCGTGCCGTCGCTAGTGCCGCTGGTCGCCGAGAACCGGATGCGTGTGAACCGGCTGCTGGACCGAATTCCTTTGCTGTCGCGCAACATCGCACACTCGGACGACCAACATGAGGCGATCGTCATCGCCATACTCGCCGGTGACGCCGACGGTGCCGGGTCGGCGATGCGTGCCCACATCGCCGGATCGGCATCGCTGCTGCACGGGTTCCTCGACTGAACCAAGCCCCGGATATGTCTAGTGACGCCGCGACGGCGGCCACGGCGGCTCGCCGCACAGCGCCAGTAGCGCATTCTCGATGACCTCGGGCAGCGCGGGGTGTATCCAGTACTGCCCCCGGGCCATGTCCTGCGCCGGCAGTCCGAAGCTCATGGCCTGCACCACCGGCTGGATCAGCGACGACGCTTGATGCCCCATCAGGTGCGCACCGAGGATCAGCCCGGTGTCTTCGTCGACGACGATCTTCGCGATCCCGGTGGTGTCCTCGATCGCCCAGCCGTAAGCGACGTCGCTGTAGTCCTGAACCTTGACCTTGGTCTTGTATCCCCGCGCAATCGCCTGGTTTTCGGTGAGCCCAACGCTGGCGATCTGTGGGTCGGTGAACACCGCCGACGGCACGTACCGATGGTCGGAGGCCACCAGCGAGTCGAGGTCGTCCCAGTCCTGCAACAGGTTGTGACGCACCACGCGCGCCTCGTGGTTGGCGACGTGCTTGAGCTGGTAGTCCGAGCTCACGTCGCCGAGCGCAAAGATGCCGCGAGCCGCGGTCCGCTGGTACCGGTCAACGACGATCCGTCCGTCGGGACGCACCTCGATGCCAGCCAGTTCGGCGTCGAGCCGATCGCCGTTGGACACGCGGCCGGTGGCGACCAGCAGCGCGTCGCCGCGTACCGTCAACCCGTTGTCGCATGTCAGCACAATCGATCCGCCATCGCGCCGGGCCTCGACCACATTGGTGTGGTTGCGAATCTCCCACTTCTTCGCGGCGAGGTTGGTGAACCGCATCGTGATCGTGTCATCGTGCCCCTGCAGCAGCGCACTGCCGCGGATCACCATCGTGACGCGGCTGCCGAGCGACGAGAAGATGTGCGCAAATTCGGCCGCCACGTAACCGCCCCCGATGATCAGCAGGTGTTCGGGCAGCTCGGGCAACCGCATGATCGTGTCGCTGGTGTGGTAGTCGACATTGGAGCGTTCGATCGCGGGCGGAACCGCGGCGCGAGACCCGGCGGCGATCACGACCCGCTCGGCGGTGAATTCCTCACCGCCGTCGACCCGCAGCGTGTAGCGGCCGTCCCGGGTGACCCGACCGAAGCGGGTGTGCCTGCTGTAGACCCTGATGTTGGGCGACGCGCGGCGGTAGTGCTCTCCACCGGCCGACAGCGGGTCGATCCGGCCGAAGATCCGCGACACGATGTCCGGCCAGCGCACGCCGTCGACCCTCGCGTCGACGCCGAATCGACTCGAATCGCGGGCATCTTCGGCGACCTCGGCGGCGTAGACGAACATCTTGGTGGGGATGCAACCCACGTTGAGGCAGGTGCCGCCGAAGATGTTCTGCTCGCAGATCGCGATCTTCTTGTCGGCGTAGCGTTCGTCGGGTATGGAGTTGCCTGAGCCGGTCCCGATGATCGCCAGGTCGTAGTGGGTCATGACCGCCGCCCGGCACTGGCCGGGTCTTCGACTGTCGCGGCACACCAATCCACCCAGGCGGCCAGTTCGCGATAGGCCGCCTCCCGGGGCCCAGGCATCGACAGGAACACGTCGTGTTTGGCATCGGGGATCGGCACGATCGTGGTGCGGTTGCCCACGCAGCCCGCCCAGCGCGCGATCTGCCTGACGTTGAGCACAGCGTCGCCGCGGTGGGCGGTCACCGGATCGCTGCTGCCCGGGATGCTGTGACCGGAACGCAGGATCAGGTTGGGCACACCGACGTCGAGGCCGCGGTGCAGCCTCGAGTGCCCCCGACGGATCGCGTTGATCCACCCGAACGTCACCGGAAACCCGCCGATCGGCTTCCAGTCAAGGTTGTAGTCGAAGTCGCCGCCGAAATCGCGGTGCAGGCTTTCGCCGTACGTCGGCTCGTGCGGGAGCCGGATCACCTGCTTGCTGCGGAACTGTGCCAGCGCCAGGATCGCTGCGGTGCCCGCGCTGCGCAGAATCGCGGGGCCCTGCAGGTCGAACCACGGGCTGTTGAGCACCAGGCCGCTGACCCGGCCGGGCTTGGGCACGCCGCTACGCCTGCGGTCCAGCCACAGCGGCACGATCAGGCCGCCGGCGGAATGGCCGTAGACCAAAATGTGCGGGTCACCGGCCTCTTCGGCGATGGTGGCCAGCGCCCAGTCCAGTTCGGTGTCGTAGCGCTTCAAGTCGGTGGTGAAGTGCTGGGTTTGGCCCTCACGCCACGACCGGCCGCATTTGTGCAGGTCTATGGCGTAGAACGCGAAGCCGCGGTCGGTGAGGCGGTCAGCGAGCTCGGTGTTGAAGAAGTAGTCGGTGAAGCCGTGCACCACCAGAACAGCGTGGCGGGTGTGCGATGGAGCCTCCCCGCGGCGGATGAGGGTGGCGACGATCTCGCCTTCGCCGTCGGGGTCCTGGCCGAGGGGCAGCGTGCGATGCCAGTAGCCGCCGAGAACGTCGGGCTGCCAGGTCGGCGTCACGGTCATACCTTACGGCCAGCCGGGTGCCCGCCGCGGCGTGACGTCGACAGTCCGGGCCCGTCGGCAGCGGGATAGCCTGGGACAGACATGTCTGGACCGAACGTAGAGAAGGCCGACGTCGTGCTTGTCGGGGCCGGCATCATGAGCGCCACCCTCGGCGCGCTGCTGCGGCTGGTCGAACCCGACTGCTCCATCATCCTGATCGAACGCCTTGACGGTGCGGCCGCCGAGAGCAGCGATCCGTGGAACAACGCCGGGACCGGCCACTCGGCGCTGTGTGAGCTCAACTACACCCCGGAACTGCCCGACGGCTCGATCGACATCACCAAGGCCGTCAACGTCAACGAGGAGTTCCAGGTCTCGCGGCAGTTCTGGGCCTACGCGGTCGAGAACGGGGTGCTCGCCAACGCTCGCAGCTTTCTCAACCCGGTCCCGCACGTGAGCTTCATGCGCGGCGCCGCGCACATCGACTACATGCGGCGCCGCCGCGACGCCCTGGCGGGAAACCCACTGTTCGCGGCGACCGAATTCATCGACGACCCGGACGAGTTCGCCCGCCGACTGCCGCTGATGGCCGCGAAGCGCGACTTCTCCACTCCGGTCGCGCTGAACTGGAGCCAGGACGGCACAGACGTCGACTTCGGGTCGCTGTCCAAGCAGCTGATCGGCTACGGCGTGCGGTCCGGCACTGCCGCACTGTTCGGTAACGAGGTTCGCGACCTGCGCCGCGAATCCGACGGGACGTGGACCGTCACGGTGCTCAATCGTCGTAACAGCGCCAAGCGCAAGATCAATGCCAAGTTCGTGTTCGTCGGGGCTGGTGGCTACGCGCTGCGGTTGCTGCAAAAAGCCGGGATTCCGGAGGTCAGGGGCTTCGGTGGCTTCCCGATCGGCGGTCGGTTCCTGCGCACCGACAACCCCACACTGACCGCCGCGCACCAGGCGAAGGTCTACGGCTGGCCGCCGCCGGGCGCGCCCCAGATGTCGGCACCGCATCTCGACATTCGCATCGTCAACGGCAAGCCGTGGCTGATGTTCGGTCCGTTCGTGGGGTGGACACCGAAATCGCTGAAGCAGGGTCACCTCACCGACCTCCCGTTGTCGGTCAAGCCGAACAACCTGCGGTCGATACTCGGCGTCGGCCTCAGACAGATGACCCTGGTGAGGTACCTGGTGGGCCAGTTGCTGCTGTCGGACGCCGAGCGAGTGGAGGCGCTGCGCGAGTTCGCGCCGTCGGCAAGGGATTCCGACTGGCACACGATCGACGCCGGGCAGCGGGTTCAGGTCATCCGCCCGAAGCACGGCAAGGGGGTGCTGGAGTTCGGCACCGCCGTCCTCAACGCCGCCGACGGCAGCATCGCCGGTCTACTCGGCGCGTCCCCCGGCGCGTCGACGGCCGTGCCGGCCATGCTCAACGTCATCGAGCGCTGCTTCCGCGACCGCTACCAGTCGTGGCTACCGAAGCTGAAGGAGGTAGTGCCGTCACTGGGCACCAGGTTGTCCGACGAGGCGCACCTCTTCGACGAGGTGTGGGAGTGGGGCACGAAGGTGCTGGGCCTCGACGCGGCGAGGTCGGCCGACTCAGCGGCGGTCACCTCATGACGGTGGCACTGCACCGATCCTGGGCGAAGGATCTGAACACCGCGACCCTCTATGAGCTGCTGAAACTGCGGGTCGAGGTGTTCGTTGTGGAACAGGCCTGCCCCTATCCCGAACTCGACGGTCGAGACCTGCTCACCGAAACCCGCCACTTCTGGATTGAAGGTCCCTCCGGGGAGGTGATCTCGACGCTGCGGCTGATGGAGGAGCACGCCGGGGGTCAGAAGGCGTTCCGGATCGGCCGGCTGTGCACCCGACGGAATGCCCGCGGCCACGGCCACACCACCCGTCTGCTGCAGGCCGCGCTGGCCGACGTCGGCGACTACCCGTGCCGGATCGACGCGCAGACCTACCTCGAAGAGATGTACGCCCGGCACGGCTTCGTGCGCGCCGGTGACGAATTCGTCGAGGACGGCATCCCCCACGTGCCCATGGCCCGGCCGGGATTCAATGTCGCGGGCCCTGCGGGGTTCGATGTCGCCGGCCCTGCGGCTCCGGGGTCCACTGCGGAAGAGGCGCCGTGACGCCTCATGTCGCCGGCCCACCGGCTCCGCCCGAGTACCCGTTCAGCGCGATCGTCGGCCACGACCAACTGCGGCTGGCGCTGGTCTTGTGCGCGGTGCGCCCCGAAATCGGCGGGGTACTGATCCGCGGCGAGAAGGGCACCGCGAAGTCCACCGCGGTGCGCGGGCTGGCCGCGGTGCTGTCCGGGCTCGGCGACGGCCGGCTCGTGGAGCTGCCGATCGGGGCCACCGAGGACCGGGTCATCGGGTCGCTGGATCTGCAGCGGGTGCTGCGCGATGGCGAGCATGTGTTCACGCCCGGGCTGTTGGCCGAGGCGCACGGTGGCGTGCTCTACGTCGATGAGGTGAACCTTCTCGGTGACCACCTTGTCGACGTCCTGCTCGACGCCGCTGCGATGGGCCGGGTGCACATCGAGCGCGACGGTATCTCGCACACCCACGAGGCGCGGTTCATGCTCATCGGCACGATGAACCCCGAAGAAGGTGAGCTGCGGCCGCAGCTGCTGGATCGCTTCGGGCTGACCGTCGACGTGCGGGCATCGCGCGACGTCGACGAGCGCGCCCAGGTGATCCGCCAGCGCATGGCATTCGAGTCCGACCCCGCCGGGTTCGCCGAGCGCTACGCCGACGCCGACGCCGACCTGGCGGTCCGCATCTCGGCTGCCCGCGCCGCTGTCGGGGATGTCGAGCTACCCGACACCGAGCTGCGACGGATCGCCGCGCTGTGCGCCGCATTCGGCGTGGACGGGATGCGGGCGGATCTGGTGGTGGCGCGGACGGCGGCCGCGCACGCGGCGTGGCGCGGAGCCGGTGTCGTGTGCGAAAAGGACATCCGGGTGGCGGCCGAGCTGGCACTGCCGCACCGGCGCCGCCGCGACCCGTTCGACGAGCCCGGGCTCGACCCGGCGCGACTGGACGAGGCTCTCGCGCAAGCCGGCGACGGCGGGCCGGAACCCGATCCAGATCCCGATCCGCTCGGCGGTGGCGGTGTTTCGTCGGAAAGCACAGCGACACAGGCGTATTCGGAGGGGGTTCCGCGCGCCAGCGCACCGCCGACGGCGCCGTTCCGCACGCGCGTGCTGAGCGTGCCCGGCGTCGGTGACGGGGCACCCGGGCGCCGGTCGAGGGCCCGGAACCGCCACGGCACCGCGATTTCCGCTCACCCCAGCGACGGCTTCGGCGTGCACCTGTTCGGCACCGTGCTGGCCGCCGCGCGGCGAGCCGAGAGGCCCGGCCCACCCCCGGTGGCGGCCGACGATGTGCGCCGCGCGATACGTCAAGGCCAGGAGAGCAACACGGTCATCTTCGTGGTCGACGCCTCGGGCTCGATGGCTGCGCGCGACCGGTTTTCCGCCGTCAGCGGCGCGACACTGTCACTGCTCCGCGACGCTTACCAGCGCCGCGACAAGGTCGCGGTGATCACGTTTCGTGGCAACGCCGCCCGGGTGCTTCTGCCGCCGACCTCGTCGGTGCACATCGCGTCGGCGCGGCTCGCGCGGTTCGACACCGGCGGCACGACGCCACTTGCCGAGGGGTTACTGGCCGCCCGGGACATGGTGGCACGCGAGCGAGTGCGCGACCCGGCGCGCCGCTGCCTGGTCGTCGTGCTGACCGACGGCCGCGCGACCGGCGGTCCCGACCCACTCGGCCGGGCCCGGCTGGCAGCCCGGCGGCTTGCGGCGGAGGGCACGGCCGCTGTCGTCGTCGACTGCGAGACGTCGTGGGTGCGGCTGGGGCTGGCCGAGGAGCTCGCGGGCTATCTGACCGCGCCGTCCGTGCGGTTGGCGCAGCTGCGCGCCGACAGCCTCACCGAGGTCGTTCGCGGCGCCGCCTGAGCGAGGAGAGCCACCATGCCGCAGGGCCGGCCGATCACCGTACCCGACGACGGGTTGACCACGCGGGCTCGGCGGCACGCCCCGCTGCTGGCCGTGCACACCGGCGCGGGCAAGGGCAAGTCCACGGCCGCGTTCGGGATGGCATTGCGGGCATGGAACGCCGGTTTCGACATCGCCGTGTTCCAGTTCGTCAAGAGCGCCAAGTGGAAGGTAGGAGAGGAAGCCGCATTCCGGGAACTCGGTCTGCTGCACGAGCAGCGCGGCATCGGCGGAGCCGTCGAGTGGCACAAGATGGGAGCCGGGTGGTCATGGGCGCGCAAGGCCGGTAGCGACGACGACCACGCCACCGCAGCCGCCGACGGCTGGGCCGAGATCGCCCGGCGGCTAGCCGAAGAGCGCCACAACTTCTACGTCCTCGACGAATTCACGTATCCGCTCAAGTGGGGGTGGCTCGATGTCGACGAGGTCGTGGCAACCCTGACCGGCCGCCCCGGCACCCAGCACGTCGTGATCACCGGCCGCGACGCCCCGCAACGGCTGCTCGACGCCGCCGACCTCGTCACCGAGATGGCCAAGGTGAAGCATCCGATGGATGCGGGCCGCAAAGGCCAGAAGGGCATCGAGTGGTGAACGTGCCCGCGGTGGTGATCGCCGCGCCGTCATCGGGTAGTGGAAAGACCACGGTCGCAACGGGTTTGATCGGGGCGCTGCGGCGCGCCGGTCACGTGGTCGCGCCGTTCAAGGTCGGCCCGGACTTCATCGACCCCGGATACCACGCGCTGGCCGCGGGACGCCCGGGGCGCAACCTCGACCCGGTGCTGGTGGGGGAGCGCCTGATCGGGCCCCTGTACCGGCACGGCTGCGCGGGTGCGGACATCGCGGTCGTCGAGGGCGTGATGGGGCTGTTCGACGGGCGCATCGCCGCGGACGCCGCCGGTGTCGCCGCCGGCTCGAGCGCCCATGTCGCCGCGCTGCTCGGCGCGCCGGTGATCCTGGTGGTCGACGCGCGCGGCCAGAGTCACAGCATCGCCGCGCTGCTGCGCGGGTTTTCGACGTTCGACACCGGCACCCCCATCGCGGGCGTGATACTCAACCGCGTCGGCTCGCCACGCCACGAAGAAGTGTTGCGCCAAGCGTGCGCGCAGGCCGGCACACCAGTGCTCGGCGCCATCCCGCGCGCCAACGAAATATTCGTTCCGTCAAGTCATCTAGGCCTGGTCACCGCGGTGGAGCACGGCAAGCCGGCCAGGGACGCCGTCGAGGCGATGACCGCGTTGGTCAGCCGTCACGTGGACCGGGCCGCTGTGGTCGCCGCAGCCGCAAGCCACGTCACCGACCCCGCGTGGGAGGCCCCCGTGGGCGAGCCCGTGGGCCGGCCCGTCACCGTCGCGATGGCCGCGGGCAAAGCGTTCAGCTTCGGCTACGCCGAGCACGCCGAACTGCTCAGCGCCGCCGGCGCCGACGTCGTCGCATTCGATCCGCTCACCGATCAGCTGCCCGACGACGCCGCCGCAGTCGTGCTGCCCGGCGGATTCCCCGAACAGTATACCGCCGAGCTGTCCGCGAACGACACTCTGCGACAACAGGTCTGCATGCTCGCCGAGGCTGGTGGGCCGGTGCAGGCCGAATGCGCCGGCTTGACCTACCTGGTTTCCGAGCTCGACGGGCATCGGATGTGCGACGTGCTCTCGGGCTCAGCGCGATTCACCGACCGCCTGACGCTGCGCTACCACGACGCGGTAGCGGTGACCGACTCTGCGCTCTACACAGCGGGCGACCGCGTCGTCGGACATGAATTCCATCGCACCGCAGTGACATTCGCTGACAGTTATGCACCGGCTTGGGCCTACCGCGCCACCGACCTGCAAACGATGCGCGACGGCGCGGTGCACCGCAACGTGCACGCCTCCTATCTGCACACCCACCCGGCAGCCGCACCGGAGGCGGTGGCGCGCTTCGTCGCGCGGGCCGCCGGATCTAAGCTCGCCCGGTGACCGACAACGCGTATCTGGTCGGTTTGCGACTGGCAGGCAAGAAAGTCGTCGTCATCGGCGGGGGCTCCGTCGCACAGCGCCGGCTGCCGCTGCTCGTCGCCAGCGGCGCCGACGTGCACGTGATCACCCGGACCGCCACCCCTGCGGTCGAGGGCACGGGTGGAATCACGCTGGCGCTGCGCGACTATCGCGACGGCGACCTTGACGGCGCCTGGTATGCGATCGCGGCCACCGACGACCCAGAGGTCAACGCCGCCATCGTCGCCGAAGCCGAGGCCCGCCGGATCTTCTGTGTGCGCGCCGACGTCGCCCGCGACGGAACCGCCGTCACCCCGGCCTCATTCGAGTACGAGGGCCTCGCGGTCGGCGTGCTGGCCGGTGGCGAGCACCGCCGGTCGGCGGCGATCCGATCGGCGATTCACGAGGCGTTCCAGCAGGGCGTCATCACCGTCGACACCCCCGACGTCGTCCGGGGCGGCGTGGCGCTGGTCGGGGGAGGCCCGGGCGACCCCGAGCTCATCACCGTGCGGGGCCGCCGGCTGCTGGCACACGCCGACGTCGTGGTGGCGGACCGGCTGGCGCCGGCGGAATTGTTGGCCGAGCTGCCGCCGCACGTGGAGGTGATCGACGCCGCGAAGATCCCGTACGGCCGCGCGATGGCCCAGGACGCGATCAACGCGGTGATGATCCAGCGCGCCAAGGCCGGCAAGTTTGTGGTGCGGCTCAAGGGCGGGGACCCGTTCGTGTTCGCCCGCGGCTACGAGGAGGTGCTGGCCTGCGCCGACGCCGGTATCCCGGTGACCGTCGTGCCGGGTGTGACAAGCGCCATAGCCGTACCCGCATTGGCGGGCGTTCCGGTGACCCATCGCTCGGTGACGCACGAGTTTGTCGTGGTCAGCGGCCATGTTGCCCCCGGGCACCCCGAATCGTTAGTGAATTGGAATGCCCTGGCCGCGATGTCGGGCACGATCGTGCTGCTGATGGGCGTCGAGCGCATCGAGCTGTTCGCCGACGTGCTGCTCAAAGGGGGCCGACCTGCGGATACGCCCGTCCTCGTGGTCCAGAGCGGCAGCACCGCGGCAGAGCGCGCGCTGCGCGCCACGCTCGCCGACGCACCGCAGCGCATTCGGGAGGAGGGCATCCGACCCCCGGCGATCATCGTGATCGGCACAGTCGCAGGCTTTAACGAGTTAAAGAAACGATAAGAAGGCTGTAAGGTAGCCCCCTATGACTGCTCTTAATGATGCGGAGCGGGCAGCCGTCCGTCGCGACGGCGCCCTTCCCACCACCGAGCGCAGGTACTACCCGACTTGGCTGCCGTCGCGGCGGTTCATCGCCGCGGTCGTGGCGATCGGGGGCATGCAGCTGCTGGCCACGATGGACAGCACCGTGGCGATCGTCGCGCTGCCGAAGATCCAGAACGAGCTGGACCTGTCCGACGCCGGCCGCAGCTGGGTGATCACCGCCTACGTGCTGACGTTCGGCGGGCTGATGCTGCTCGGAGGGCGGCTCGGCGACACGATCGGCCGGAAGCGGACCTTCATCGTCGGCGTCGCGCTGTTCACGATCGCCTCGATCCTGTGCGGGGCCGCCTGGGACGAGGCGACGCTGGTGATCGCGCGGCTGCTGCAGGGCGTCGGCGCGGCGATCGCCTCGCCCACCGCGCTTGCGCTGGTCGCGACGACGTTCCCGAAGGGGCCGGCCCGCAACGCCGCCACCGCGATCTTCGCGGCGATGACCGGGATCGGATCGGTCATGGGCCTGATCGTCGGCGGCGCCCTGACCGAGGTGTCGTGGCGGCTGGCGTTTCTGGTCAACGTGCCGATCGGGCTGCTGATGATCTACCTGGCCTACACGACGTTGACGGAAACCCACCGGGAACACATGAAGCTGGACGCCACCGGCGCGATCCTGGCCACCTTGGGCTGCACCGCCGCCGTCTTCGGGTTCTCGATGGGCCCGGAGAGGGGCTGGCTGTCACCGATGACCGTCGGCTCCGGCCTCGCCGCGCTGGTCTTTCTCGGCGCATTCGCGTTCGTCGAGCGCAGCGCCCTCAACCCGGTCGTGCCGTTCGACCTGTTCCGCGACCGCAACCGGCTGGCCACGTTCGCGGCGATCTTCCTGGCCGGCGGCGTGATGTTCACCCTGACCGTGCTGATCGGCCTCTACGTGCAGGACGTGATGGGCTACAGCGCGCTGCACGCGGGCGTCAGCTTCATCCCGTTCGTCATCGCGCTGGGCATCGGGCTCGGTGCGTCGTCGCAGCTGGTGTCGCTGTTGCCGCCGCGGATGCTGGTGATCGGCGGCGGTGTGCTGGTGCTGGGCGCGATGCTCTACGGCTCGACGCTCAACCGCGGCATCCCGTACTTTCCTGACCTGATGATCCCGATCGTGGTCGGCGGCTTCGGGATCGGCATGATCGTCGTCCCGCTGACCGTGTCGGCGATCGCGGGTGTCGGCTTCGACCGGATCGGCCCCGTCTCGGCGATAGCGCTGATGCTGCAGAACCTCGGTGGTCCGGTGATCCTGGCGATCATCCAGGCCGTGATCACGTCGCGCACGCTGTACCTGGGCGGCACGACGGGCCCGGTCAAGTTCATGAACAGCCACCAGTTGCATGCGCTGGATCAGGGCTACACCTATGGGCTGCTGTGGGTCGCAGGCGTCGCCGTCATCGTCGGCGCAGCGGCGCTGCTCATCGGCTACTCGTCCGAGGAAGTCGCGCACGCTCAGGACGTCAAGGACGCGCTGGACGCGGGAGAACTCTAAGGCCGGCTGTCCCACGGGTGGGGCGGCTGCCGATTACCTCTCGGTAGGGTAGCTACCCATGTTCGCGGCGCGGCGTACCCAGCGGGTGTCGAAGCCGCTGGCCGCCAGCGTCATCGGCATCGCGATCGTCGCGATCACCGGCATGCAGCTGATGTCAACGCTCGACGGCACCATCGTCGTGGTCGCGCTGCCCCGGATGCAGGCCGAGCTCGGCCTGTCCGACGCCGCGAAGAGCTGGGTCATCACCGCCTACGTGCTGACCTTCGGCGGGCTGCTGCTGTTGGGCGGGCGAGTCGGCGACGCGGTCGGCCACAAGAGGGCGTTCATCGGCGGCGTCGGCGTGTTCACGGCCGCATCGCTGGTCTGCGGGCTGGCGTTCGACGACAAGATGCTGATCGGGGCCCGCGCCGTGCAAGGCATGGGTGCCGCCGTCTCCGCCCCGACCGGGCTCGCGTTGGTCGCGTCGACCTACGCAGTCGGGCACGCCCGCAACCAGGCGATGGCGGTCTCGGCCGCGATGCAGGGCGTCGGGTCCGTGCTGGGCCTGGTGCTCGGCGGTGCTTTCACAGTGATCTCCTGGCGGCTGGCGTTTCTGATCAACGTGCCGATCGGCATCGTGATCATCGCGATCGCTGTCACCCGGCTGCGCGAAACCCACCGCGAACGGCTGAAACTTGATGCGGCGGGCGCGGTGCTGGCGACGATGGCGTGCACGACGGCGGTGCTGGTGTTCACTCAGGGCCCGCCGCTGGGCTGGGGCAACCCGTGGGTGATCGGGGCGGCCATTGCCACGATGCTGCTGTTCGTCAGCTTCCTGGTGGTCGAGCGGACCGCCGAGCATCCCCTGGTTCCGTTGTCGCTGTTTTCCAACCGCAACCGGGTGATGACATTCGTGTCGTTGTTTCTGGCCGGCGGCGTGCTGCTGACGCTGACGGTGATGATCGGGCTCTACGTGCAGAACGTGTTGGGCTATTCGGCGCTGCGGGCCGGCATCTGCTTCATCCCGTTCGCGGTCGCGTTGGGGCTGGGCAACGTCTGCGCGGCGCGGGTCGCACCGCTGATCGCGCCGCGGTGGCTGATCATCGGCGGCGGCGCGTTCGTGCTGGGCGCGATGCTGTACGGGTCGACGCTGAACCGCGCGATCTCCTACTTTCCGGATCTGTTCGTACCGATCGTCGTCGGCGGCTTCGGGATCGGGTTGATCTCGGTCGTGTTGCCGCTGTGTGCGGTGGCCGACGTCGGGCCGCGGGAGATCGGCCCGGTGTCCGCGATCACGCTGATGGTGCAGAACCTCGGCGGCCCGCTGGTGCTCGTGGTCATCCAGGCGGTGCAGGTATCGCGCACGCTCTATCTGGGCGGGAAGATGGGCCCCGTCGCGCAGATGACGCCCGCGCAGCTCGACGCGCTGGACCGCGGCTACACGTATTCGCTGCTGTGGGTCGCCGCGGTCGCGCTGCTGGTCGGGGTCAGCGCGGTGATGATCGGTTTCTCGGCGCGCCAGATCGCCGCGGCGCAGTACACCCGCGAGGCAGTGGAGGCCGGGGAGCTTTAGCGTCGGGCCTCGATAAGCTAGCGCGCTGTGATCACCCGCATGTCCGAGTTGTTCTTGCGCACGCTGCGCGAGGATCCCGCCGACGCCGAAGTCCCCAGCCACAAGCTGCTGATCCGAGCCGGCTACGTCCGACCCGTCGCACCCGGGCTGTTCACCTGGCTGCCGCTCGGCTTGCGGGTGCTGCGCAAGATCGAGCGCATCGTCCGCGAGGAGATGACCGCAATCGGCGGGCAGGAGATCCTGTTCCCCGCATTGCTGCCGCGGGCCCCCTACGAGGCCACCAACCGATGGACGGAATACGGCGACGGGGTGTTTCGGCTCAAGGACCGCCGCGGCGCCGACTATCTGCTCGGCCCGACCCATGAAGAGCTGTTCACGCTGACCGTCAAAGGCGAATACAGCTCCTACAAGGATTTCCCGTTGCGGCTCTACCAGATCCAGACCAAGTACCGCGACGAACCCAGACCGCGCGCGGGCATCCTGCGCGGGCGCGAGTTCATCATGAAGGACTCCTATTCATTCGATGTCGATGACGAGGGCCTCAAAGCCGCCTACCACGCGCACCGCGAGGCCTACCAGCGGATGTTCGACCGGATGGAGGTGCGTTATGTCATCGTCTCTGCGGTGTCGGGTGCGATGGGCGGCAGCGCGTCCGAGGAGTTCCTCGCCGAAAGTCCGGCGGGGGAAGACACTTTCGTGCGATGCCTCGAGTCCGGCTACGCGGCCAATGTGGAGGCCGTCACCACCGCACGACCGGAGTCCCTGCCGACGGGCGGGTTGCCGGAGGCGGTTGTGTACGAGACCGGTGACACGCCGACGATCGCCACGCTCGTCGACTGGGCCAACTCGGCCGATCTCGGCCGCACCGTCACAGCGGCCGACACATTGAAGAACGTGATGCTCAAGGTCCGGCAACCCGGCTCCGGTGGCTGGGAGTTGCTGGCCGTCGGCGTGCCCGGCGACCGCGAGATCGACGACAAGAGGTTGGGTGCCGCGCTCGATCCCGCCGACTACGCCATGCTCGGCGACGACGACTTCGCCAAGCACCCGTTTCTGGCGAAGGGCTACATCGGCCCGAAAGCGCTGTCCACCAACGGTGTTCGTTATCTCGTTGACCCACGGGTGGTGGACGGCACCAGCTGGATCACCGGCGCCGACCAACCCGGCAAGCATGTGGTCGGCCTCGTCGCGGGCCGCGACTTCACGCCGGACGGCACGATCGAGGCCGCGCAGGTGCGCGACGGCGACCTGTCGCCCGACGGGGCCGGTCCGCTGGTGTCGGCGCGCGGCATCGAAATCGGGCACATCTTCCAGCTCGGCCGCAAATACACCGACGCGTTCACCGCCGACGTGCTCGGCGAGGACGGCAAGCCTGTCCGGCTGACGATGGGGTCGTACGGCGTGGGGGTGTCACGGCTGGTCGCGGTGATCGCCGAGCAGCACCACGACGACCTCGGCCTGCGCTGGCCGTCATCGGTGTCGCCGTTCGACGCCCATGTGGTGATAGCGAACAAGGACGCCGCGGCCCGCGCCGGCGCCGCGGAGCTCGCCGGCGACCTCGACCGGATGGGCCTGGAAGTGCTGCTCGACGACCGGCAGGCCTCGCCCGGCGTGAAGTTCAAGGACGCCGAGCTGCTGGGCGTGCCGTGGCTCGTGGTGGTGGGCCGCGGCTGGGCCGACGGCGTCGTCGAGCTGCGCAACCGGTTCACCGGCGAGACCCGCAAGCTGCCCGTGGACAGTGCCGCCGCAGAGGTCGTCGCCGCGGTCGGCGGGTGATTACTGCTCGTTTCCGCCCGGGAACGGCACCGTCAGCGGCCACGCGTGCAGCACCTGGCGCCACTTGGCGGCGCGCACCGCGCATTGAGTGAGCGCGGTGACCCCGAACGCGCGGTCCTGCGACGTCTTGGCCTGTTCGATCACCGCACGCCACGCCTGGGCGTCGTCGGATTCCATTCGCACCGCCAGCGTGGCCGCGTCGTTGACGTTGGCGACGGTCATCGGCAGCTGATAGCCGGCCGCCGCGACCGGCGGCGTCACCGACCGTGCCGCCAACGTCGCGATCGCGGCGTCGCGGCGCTCCCGGTGCTCGGCCAGTGAGTCGGCAACCAACGTGTTGAGGTCCGGCGTGGAGTGCGCCGACACAAACCCGTAGCCGTAGATCGTCGCGTGCTCGGCGGCGATGGCGTCGGCCAGCGCCGCGTCGTCGGGGGACCGCGGGCGGGACGTGGTGGTCGGCGTCGGCTCTGCTGACGTCACGGTGGCGGTTCTTTCATCGCCAGCGGCACGGTGACCGAGGCCGCACAGGACGCGGCGATCGAACCGAGGAGGCCCGCACGGTAGCCGGACAGCGTCGCGGACAGCTGCGATGCGCTGTCGGCGGAAATGTGCAGCGCCGCGGTCACGTCCGCCAACGACGGCGGTGGCGCCGGCGCCGTCGAGGTGACCGTCGTGCCGGCCGGGCTCGTCGGTGTGGGTGAAGGCAAATTGCCGGAAGCGCGCGCAATCTCCTGGACCAGCGCCCTGGCGTGGTCAGCCCGCTCGGCGGCGACGACGGTCAGTGCCGGGGCGTAGAACGAGTCGGCCGCTGCGGCGGCGGCCCTGGCCATGTCGCTGTCGCGTCGGGCCAGATCCAGCTGCGACTCGAGATCGTCGACCTTCGGCGGCTCGGGCGGCGAACCGCATGCCGAGGCCGTCGCCGAAACGACGGCCAGCGCGGCCGCGCCGAGCAAGACTTGCCGCCGGCTGACGGCGGGGATGGCGCCGGGCATGGCGACATCCTGCCATCCGAGGCGAACGCACCGGCGGGGCCGCCGATCGGCTCGTCGCGGCTTGCGGCTGGCGTATCGTTAAATCCTATCTCCGCGTTTGCGGAGAAGGATTGGCCGCACAACTCAAGATGAGGAGCTCGCCGTGGCCACGGGGCTGCCGTCGCAGGAACAGGTGATCGAGCTACTCGATGACGAGTTCGCGCGCGCAGGCTATGAGATCGAAGACGTCGTGCTCGACGGCGCGGCCCGTCCGCCCCGCATCACGGTCATCGCCGACGGCGACAAGGCGCTCGATCTGGACACCATCGCGATGCTGTCACAGTCCGCGTCGCGCCTGCTCGACGATGCCGACGCAGTTGGCTCCCCGTATGTGCTCGAGGTCAGCTCACGCGGCGTGGACCGTCCGCTGACCAGCGAAAAACACTTCCGCCGGGCGCAAGGCCGCAAAGCCGTGGTGACGATGGCCGACGGGTCCCGGCGCACCGGACGGATCGGCGGCACAACCGACGGCCAGGTGCGGCTGGTGGTGCCCGAGCGCGGGCGTTCGGGTTGGTCGGTGCAAGATATTCCGCTTGCCGAAATCGTCAAAGCGATTGTGCAGGTGGAGTTTTCGTCACCGAGCGCGGGTGAACTGCAGCTGGCGGGCTGCGGTGACGCGGAGGCCGGCACATGAACATCGACATGGCCGCGCTGCACGCCATCGAGGCAGACAAAGGCATTTCGGTCGACGTCGTCGTCGAGACGATCAAGTCGGCGCTGCTGACCGCCTACCGCCACACCGAGGGCCACCAGCCCGACGCCCGCATCGACATCGACCGCAAGAACGGCGCCGTCACGGTGATCGCC
>NZ_DATFYW010000124.1:0-4305 GCF_035314905.1 Mycobacterium sp. | reverse complement strand
GATCCGGCCCGATCGTGAGGTACGAGGTCTGCCACGGGAACTCCGTTTCTGGTGACCGTGAAGCACTCCCCCTGCTCGACACGGCACATGATCGCCCCGCTGTCGTTGCGCAGTTCCCGTTGACTAATTCTCGCCTCCATGCCGGCAGTGTAGCACAATAGTGCGACGTGCTGTAGCGCCGAGCTCGCCCGGCGACACCGCGCGAGAGCTGACCGGCCCTCGCGGTAACCAGTGGCACGTCGAGTTGTCCGGGATGTATCCGGTCCTGCGGTTATCCGACCTGAGCTGTTCGTCGGCGGCGTCTGCCTTTGCCAACCGCCCCGCGGCACCGCCATCGTGGGCCCAGGTCAAATTCCTTCTCAGCGTCGCGCTCAACTGACGCCAGACGTGCTCGTTGCGTAGCTGCGGTTTGCGATGCGTCACTGACCTCTTGGCTACGCGGTTGGTTCAGCGACGGGACTTTCGCGACGCCGATGCGACATCGAATTGAGTTTTCCGCACCGGCCGTTGTCCTCAGCACGATCGTGAACCTGCAGTTATTTGCTAAGAGAAAGTAACGATCGGCTGTCCGCAATTAAACGTGTTGGCCTCGCCGATCGCCGTCGGGCCGTTTGCGCCAGCGACGGTCCGCGTCCCAGGCCTTACCAGTAGTTAATTGCCGTAGGCACACGCGATCGGGCATCTGAATGACGGACGTGTTTTACGGGCCCGCTAATTTTTTGGTGGTTCCACATTCATCGTCGCGAAGGGCTGTTAGATTCCTGTTCAGGGTGACCGCAAGCCTGGGTTTGGGGGGTTGGTCATGGCCAAGTCCGTTTTCTCCTATGTCGCCACCGGGGTCGCGATCGCCGGGGCCGGCATCCTGTTGGCAACTCCTCCCGCGCGCCGGCGCCGTCCCCCGTTCCCGCGGTGCAGCTGGCGGCAGCGGGGTCGGTGCCGGCCCCGCCGCCGCCACCTAAGTGCGCGACGGCGTGAAGGCTTTCCTGGCCGCTTACCGATCCGACGCCGCCGGCTGACGACGACCCGCCACCTCGCCGGCGGCAGACGCCGCCGCGATGGTCAGCAGCGCTCCCAGCATCAACGCGGACGGCTCGCCGGCGGCCAGCAGGTGCTGCTGGGTGCCGAGCGTGGCGGCGGCGACCGGCACACCGAGCTGTGCCGCCGACAGCACCGCCAGGGTGAGCGGCTGGTGCAGCACGACCCCTGCGGAATGTGCCAGTACCGCACCCGCACCCAGTGCGACCCCCAGCAAAATGAACCACGGATGCTTACCAAGCTCGCGCACCTGCAATGACGCACCCAGCCAGACGAAGAACAGGGGACCGAAGAAGCCCTCGCTGATGCCGAACAGCTGACGCGCCAGCCGTCGCGGCTCGCCGATAGCGGAGACGACCAGGCCAAGCGCGAACCCGGCCAGCATGATCGACACGTGAGTGTTGACGGCGAGCGCCGCCAACCCGAACAGGATGATCAGATTGACCCGCAGCTCCAGTGCGAAACGCCGCTTCTCGGAGTATGCGTGCAACCGCTTGCGATATCCGGCGTGATCGAACCAGCGCATGATCAGGAACACCACCACCGCACACGCGGCGATGGCAAGCCCGCCCAGCGCCGCCTGCGGGGCCCTGCGAGGGTCAATGACCAACGGCAGCAGCACGATAGACGCGGCGTCGGCGATCGCGATCTGGGCGGTGACCGACAGCACCGGCGCGCCGCCCAGGCCCAGGGATTCGATGATCGGCAGAGCCACCGCGGCCGACGAGGACGCCATCAGGACCGCGTACAGCGGCGCATGGCCGGTGTGCAACACCGACGCGATGCCCACGGCCAGGACCGTTGCAACGACGCCGACCAGGACGGCCCGCACCAGCGCACGCGGAAGATCGGATCGCAGCGACGTCTCGTGGATCGGGACGTTGGTGCCGACGACGAACATCACCAGCGCGAAGCCGATGTTGGCCAGCAGCGTGAAGGTCGGGTTGTCCGGGTCGACGATGCCCAAGCCGGTCTTGCCGATCACCAAACCGGCCGCCAACTCGCCGACAATGACCGGGACACCGAAGCGCCGCGGCGACGCCAGCAACGGCCCCGCCATGCCGACGACAGCAACCAGCGCCAGGGTGTCGAACCCGAACGAGGACATCGACTCAGGACGGCCAGGAGACGAGATGGCACGGGATCGGCGTGTTCTCGTCGGTGAGATAGGACGCGCAGACCCGGTGGTAACCGTCGGCGATCTGCAGCGCTATCGCGCCGTTCCCGCTGCCGCGGACCAGCAAGATCGGCGAGAGCTTCGCGCCGTCGCCGATCTTGCCCAGGTCAGTGGAAACGTGGGGGTTGGTGGCAGGCAGCAGGCTCAGCCGGGCGGCGCAGAGGATGTCTTTTGCCTCGCGGTACACCGGCTTTGCATCTTTGAGCGCAGCAACAGTCTTCTGGACCACGTGGGGTTCGGCGAGCATGCTGAGGTAGTTGGCGGCTGCCTCGTAGTCGTGATCCTGGGGCTTATCCAGCCACTTGACGGCCATGGCGGCCCAGGTTACCCGCCACCATGATGCCGTCGCCGGTGAACTTGTCCATTGTGCCGCCGTAGCGCCGCACCACCGCGATGTCCGCCGGTGCAATCAGGGGAACCGCAGCCTGCGCAAAACCGCGCGTCTTCGCGCGTCTCGGCCGCACGCCGGGCAGACGGTCGCGGCGGTACCGGTCACGGCAACATCGTGGCACCCGACAGGCCGGCCCGAGGGTCAAAAGCGCCGTTGATCGTGCGCCACCGCGGCACGGTCAGAGAGACCAACGTGCTCGAGGCCGGACTGCCGGTCATCGCGTGTGAGGATGCCCCCAACGCACACCGGCGTGCGGCGGTATCGGTCGTGGTAGAACCGGAGCCATGAGCGGTCTTGCCGACGAGACACGGTGGATGGATGCCACGGACCAGGCGGCGCTGGTGGCCAAGGGCGAGGTCACGCCGGGCGAGCTGTTGGAGGCGGCGATCGAGCGGATTGAGCAGTCGAACCCGGCGGTCAACGCCGTCGTCATCGAGTGGTTCGACCACGCCCGGTCCGTGGCCGCCGATCCGGACCTGCCCGCCGGTCCGTTTCGCGGCGTCCCGTTCCTGCTCAAGGACCTGTACGCAAGCTTCGCCGGCCAGACCCTGTCGAACGGCAACCAGGCGCTGAAGCAGGCGGGCAAGGTCGACGCCGCCGACACGACGCTCGTCGCCCGGTTCAAGGCGGCCGGGCTGGTCATCGCCGGGCGGACCAACAGCCCGGAGATGGGTAGCCTGCCGACCACCCAGCCGGTGGCCTGGGGGGCGACCCGTAACCCGTGGGCGCTGCAGCGCACGCCGGGCGGGTCGAGTGGCGGCGCCGCCGCCGCGGTGGCCGTCGGGATGGTCCCGTTCGCCAACGCGTCGGACGGTGGCGGGAGCATCCGCATCCCGGCGTCGTGTTGCGGGCTGGTGGGGCTCAAGCCCAGCCAGGGACGGATCACGCTCGGGCCGGTGCGCGCCGAGGTGGGGTTGGGGGTCGAGTTGTGCATCAGCCGCACGGTGCGCGACACGGCGGGGCTGCTCGATGCGGTGCGCGGCCCGGGCATCGGCGACACCGTCATCGCGCCGGCGCCCGAGCGGCCCTACGTCGACGAGCTCGGCGCCGACCCGGGTCGGTTGCGTATCGGGCTGCTCGACGTCCACCCGCGCGGCGACTTCGTGCACGAGGACTGCGTAACGGCGGTGCGCGCCGCGGCGTCGATGCTGGAGCGCCTTGGGCACACGGTCGAGCCCGCGTGGCCGGCGTGCCTGGCAGACACCACGTTGCCCGAGAAGTTCATGGCGCTGTGGGCGACGCAGATGGCGATGGCGGCGCGCGAGTTCGGCAAGACGCTTGGGCGCGAGGTGACGGCGGATGACATCGAGCCGGTGAACTGGGTGCTCGTCGAGCAAGCGCAGCGGCTGACCGCCGTCGACTACGCCGCGGCGCAGGCGGCGGGGTGGGCCTTCCGGCGGGCGCTGCAGCAGTGGTGGGCGGACGGCTGGGACCTGCTGCTCACGCCGACGCTGGCCGAGCCGCCGCCGCCGCTGGCGGAGTTCGAGAACGACACCGAGCACCCGACAGCACCGATGCGGCGGGCCGGGCGGTTCGCCGCGTTCACGCCGCCGTTCAACATGAGCGGGCAGCCGGCGATCAGCCTCCCCCTGCACCGCAACTCCGGGGGCCTGCCCATCGGCATCCAGCTCGCCGCCGCCTACGGCCGAGAGGACGTCCTCATCCGCGTCGCCTCCCAACTGGAATCGGCCCACCCCTGGTC
>NZ_DATFYW010000123.1:0-4716 GCF_035314905.1 Mycobacterium sp. | reverse complement strand
GCACGCCCGGGGTGCCGTGCGCGCCGGAGCAACCAAGGAAGAGGCGGCCGAGGCAATCGGCGTCAGCATCCTGATGGCCGGCGGTCCGGCCACGATCTACGGCGCGCGTGCCTATGACGCGTTCTGCGAATTCAGCGAGGCCGAAGAGGCCTAGTTCGTCCTGTCCCCCTGGACTGCCGGACTCACACGAGGCCTTTGAGCATCAGATTCCAATACATGAAGGGCAATCCGTACTTCTTCAGGTACCAGTACGCCCGGTGTGGCTTCGTCGGGTCGAGCAGCGGGAACGACGGCGTCATGTCGAGCGAGTAGTCGAATTCGGCCAACAGCATCGCGTGCGACGAGGTGACGATCGGGCATGACGCGTAGCCGTCGTACGCGGCGCGCAGCGGCTGGTGCTTCAGGTACGAGTCGATGTTGTCCGCGACGACGGGGGCTTGCTCGCGAATCGCGGCTTTGGTCTTCGAGTTTGGTGAAGAACCGGCGTCGCCGAGGCCGAAGACGTTCGGGTGGCGCACGTGCTGCATCGTGTGCTTGTCGATGTCGACGTAGCCGTTGGCGTCCCCGCTCGACAACGGGCCGGCCTTGAGCCAGTCTGGTGCCGACTGGCGCGGAACGGCGTGCAGCATGTCGTAGGGCAGCGTGGTGTCGGTTCCGCCATCGCCGACACCGCTGACCGCGACCTTGTGCGCCGCGGCGTCGACGGAGGTCACCTCGGAGTTGGTGTGCAAGTTGATGCCGTAGTCGGCGATGATCGCGTCGAGGTGATCCGCGATTGCCGGGATGCCGAAGATCCGCGGGGTGGGTATCACAAGATGGACGTCGATGTCGTTGCGCACGCCCTCTTTTCGCCAGAAGTCGCACGCCAGGTATGCGATCTTCTGAGGCGCGCCGGCGCACTTGATGGGTCCGGACGGCATCATGAACACCGCGGTGCCCGACCGCATCGTGCGGATGAGATCCCAGGTGCGCGGGGCGAGGTCGAATTGGTAGTTCGACGACACGCCGTCGGTGCCCAGCGTGTCCTCGAGTCCCTATGTTTTGTTCCAGTCGAGTTGGATACCCGGGCAGACCACGAGGACGTCGTACTCGTGGGTGGCCCCGTCGGCGCATGTGACCGTGTTGTTGTCGGGGTCCACGGCCGAGGCGGCATTCCTGATCCAGGTGGCCTGCTTGGGCATCACCGCGGATTCGGGCCGCGCGGTCGTCGACGCGTTGGCTTGGCCTCCGCCGACGAGGGTCCACAGCGGCTGGTAGTAGTGCGTGGTGGACGGCTCGATGACCGCGAGGTCGGGGTAGCCCTTGCGCAGCATGCGGGCCGCGACCGTGATGCCCGCGGTCCCGCCGCCGATGATGAGGATCTGATCCTTGTCGGTGGTCATGGTGGTTTCCCTTTGTCGCTCAGACGGTTTGGATCGCTTCTTGCCAGGCGTTGTAGCCGCCGATGATGTCGCTGACGTCGACGAAGCCGCGTTGCCGCAGCAGGCTCGCGGCGACCGACGAGCGGTAGCCGCCGCGGCAGTACACGACGGTCGGCAAGGTGGCGTCGAGCTCGTCGAGGCGCCCGGGCAGCTGGCTCACGGGAATGTTGATCGCGCCGGGGATCATGCCGGCCGCGGTCTCGGCCGGGTTGCGGACGTCGACGATCTGCAGACCGACCGGCCCCAGGGTGCGCTCCTCGAATGCCGTGGCCGTCAACCGCGATGCGATCTGGAGATCCTCTGGGTGCTCGAGCATCACCTGGTAGGGCGCCTCGAGGTAGCCGATCACCCGGTCGAAGCCGATTCGGGCGAGCCGGTTCTTTCCCTCGAGCTCCTGACCCGGTTCGGTGACCAGGACGATGTCGAGGTCGGGCGGCAGCACCGAACCGGCGAATTCGGCGTAGCGGCCGCCCAGCCCGATGTTGACGGCGTGGCACAGGTGGCCTCGGGCGAACTCCTCTCCAGTACGCCCGTCGACCAGCACGGCGCCGGCCTCCATCGCCTCGAGCACCTGCGCATAGGTCATCGCAGCGGGCATCTGGCTTTCGTCCAGCAGTCCGCGGGCCTTGCGGTTGAGGATCGCGTCGTAGATGAAATAACCCGGGGCGGGTGGCTGCCCCTCGGTGACGAGCCGCATGAACGTCGGCTTGTCCGGCGCGCGCAGGGCGTAGTTCGTCGCCTTCTGGTCGGCGATGGTCGACCACAGGTCGGTCGACAGGTTCTTGCCACAAGCCGAGCCGGCGCCGTGGGCGGGGTACACCCGTGTCGGGTCGGGCAGCGTCATCAGCTTGTTGTGCAGCGAGTCGTAGAGCTTGTCGGCGAGCTCGTCGCGGGTGAAGCCGATCGAGGCCAGCAGGTCGGGTCGGCCCACGTCCCCGATGAACAGGGTGTCGCCGGTGAGCACGCCGTAGGGCACGGTATCGTCGGCGTGCTCGTACACCACGATGCTCACGGACTCGGGAGTGTGCCCGGGAGTGTGGCGGAACTCGAGCGTGACGTCGCCGAGCGAATAGCGCTCGCCGTCGTCGACGCCCATGAACTCGAATTCCGGCTTGGCAACCGACGAGTAGACGATCTTCGCGCCGGTCGCCTTCGCAAGTTCGAGGTGGCCCGACAGGAAATCGGCGTGGAAGTGGGTCTCGATGACCAGCTCGATGGTCAAGCCGGACTCGGTGGCGTCGGCGAGATACTCGGACACGTCGCGCTGTGGGTCGACGACGACGGCGCGCCCGCTCGCCTCGTCACCGATCAGATACGAGGCGTGCGAGAGGCACTCCAGGTAGTACTGGATGAATTTCATGGTGTTCGTCCTTTCGCCCTCTCACTGTTCGTGCGTTCGGATGTCGAACCGTCGCTCAACGGCGATCGCGCCGAAGGTACCCAACGGGGTAGGGTATCGAGCTCAAAAGATGCTATACCCGTAGGGGTATGTGTTAACATGCTTTGAATATACCCCCGGTGGTATCAGAGTCAAGGTGCTGAGCCGGGAGCCGTACCGAGAGGACGTCATGATCGCGCTGACCGTGGTGCTGGCCGTCGTCGTCGGCGTGTCGCTGGGCTTGCTCGGCGGTGGGGGCTCGATCCTGACGGTCCCGCTGCTTGCCTACGTGGCCGGCACGGAGGCCAGGCATGCCATCGCCATGTCCTTGCTGGTGGTCGGCGTGACCAGCGCGATCGCTGCGATCGCCCACGCGCGGGCGGGGCGGGTGCATTGGCGCGTCGCGGCGGTCTTCGGCGTGGCGGCGATGGCCGGCGCCTACGCCGGCGGGCGGCTGGCCCGGTTCGTTCCCGGCACCGTGCTGCTGATCGCGTTCGCGGTGATCATGATCGCCGCCGGCGTCGCGATGCTTCGCGGCCGCAGGGAAACCGTCGCCACGGGCGACCAGCCGGTGCCGGTGCTCAAAATCACCCTGCTGGGCGTAGCCGTCGGCGTGATCAGCGGACTCGTCGGCGCGGGCGGCGGCTTCCTGCTGGTACCGGCCCTGGCCCTGTTGGCCGGGCTGCCGATGCCGGCAGCGGTGGGTACCTCCCTGGTCGTCATCTCGATGCAATCCTTCGCGGGCCTCGCCGGGCACCTGGCCACCGAACACATCGACTGGCGGCTGGCGGCCATGGTCACCGCTGCCGCGGTCGTCGGGGCCCTGGTCGGCGGACGTCTGATCCGCTGGGTCGATCCCAAGGCACTGCGCACGACGTTCGGCTGGATGGTGCTGTTCATGGCCTCGCTGGTGCTGGCCCAGGAGGTCCATCCGTCCGTCGGGGCCGCGGCCGCCGGGCTGACCTTGTTCGCCGCCGCCACGACCCTGGCCTGTAGTCGATACGCCCACTGCCCGCTGCGCCGGCTCGCCCGCCACTCCGACGCCCACACCGCGGCGGCATGACCGTCGGGAATACCCCCGCGGGTAAAATCATTGAGGCAGACACGACTGACGGAAAAGGGGAAGACGTGGTTGGTGACGAAGACACCGTCGCAGCGGTGCTGAATCGGCTGCGCCGCGCCCAGGGGCAACTCGCCGGGGTGATCTCGATGATCGAGCAGGGCCGCGATTGTAAGGACGTCATCACCCAGCTGGCTGCGGTATCGCGCGCCCTGGACCGGGCCGGTTTCAAGATTGTCGCGAGCGGGCTGCGCGAATGCGCCAACGGCCCCTCGGCCAAGGGCGCCGCGCCGATGACCGAAGCCGAACTGGAGAAGCTGTTCTTGGCGCTTGCGTGACGTGTGTGGGTCCGGGGCTCGCGAAAGCCCGACCGCGCTGACCGAATGGTCCCGCATACAGACCCGGCCCGCCGCGCAAAGTCGTCACCGCGGACGGGCGCGAAGCGTGTTGTGCTGACGCGGGTCTCATCACAGAACCGAGTAAGGCACCCTCTTGGGCCGCGGAAGGGCGCGCTCTTCTCCCGGTCGGTGTGTCTCGGATCTTCGTCTCAGAAGTAACTGTCTCTATAGCGGCGCTCGGGTATTTGTGGGGCATTCGTCGCGGGGCGCCACCTGGGGCATCTTCATGACGTCGTCCTCGTCACAGGTTGCCCAGGTCGTCGGGCACATCGACGGCGTGCTCCCGGAGCGCTTCCAGGCTCACCACGTCGAGGGTGCGCTCGTGGGTGGCGGCCAGCACCACCGGGGCGGCGTAGCCGTCGTGGTAGGCCCGCAGCCAGTTCACCGCGGTGACGCACCAGCGGTCGCCGGGCACGAGGCCGGGAAACCGGTACTGGGGTAGCGGCGTCGACAAATCGT
>NZ_DATFYW010000122.1:0-3763 GCF_035314905.1 Mycobacterium sp. | reverse complement strand
GACCACCACGGGGCACCGCGAGTGGGACACGACATGGTGGCTGACGGAGCCGAGTATCGCCCCAACGAATCCGCCGTGTCCGTGAGAGCCGACCACCAGTGTGTCGCATCCAGTAACGCTCTCGAGCAGCACCTGGGCGGCGTGTCCTTCCACCGTCTCCTGCGTGATTCGGACCGGATCCGTCGCGCTCTCCGGGTCGGATTCTGTGGCCTTGCTGACGGCGGCGTCCAGCAGCTTTTCCACCGAAGCAACTGCGTCAGCGAACTCGTGTGGAGGCCCGCCGTCGTCCGGCACATAGCCCAACGGGAACATGCTGCCCAGCCCGGGGTCGACCCAATTTGGACGGTACTGCCATGCAAGGACCGCGTGGACGGGGATCTTGCGGGCCCGTGCCTCCCCGAGCGCCCACAGTAGGGCGTTCAACGATCCCTGCGACGCGTCGACACCGACCACGATCCGCCCGCTCTGCTGCGGTCGATCGGCAGAGGCGAGCGGCTCCGAGGAGAATCGTCCAGTACTGGCCATAGCGTCATTATGCGTGCGGCCGCCTACGGCGTCGGAGCAGATGGTGCCGAGCCGATACCAACAACCCTGGGAGGGTTCCACATTCAACCCTGGCCAGGGGTCCGTTTCAGCCGCCGTTGACACGCGCTCAGTTGGCGTGCCGATATTCCTGCTGTCTGGGCATCCTGCCGGTGGGAGGACTGTCAGCTTGGCCGGTTAGGCAGCGAATGGATCGCCGAAATAGGGATTCCTGTCCGAGGCAACCGTGCAGATGGTCACGGTCCGCCATCTTGGCGTGTTCTTGCCGCGCTCGTCGGTGCCGGTGCCTTGCGATGCCAGTCTGTGGCGGACTCATACGCCTGGCCCATCCGCAGCACCAGCGTGTCCGCGTGCCGGGGCCCCACGATTTGCAGCCCGATCGGCAGACCTGCCGAGGTCGACCCGCAGGGCACGCTCAGCGCCGGCTGCTGGGTCAGGTTGAACGGATAGGTGTAGGGCGTCCAGCTGGTCCAGTCCGGCGACGTCCAGCCGTCGGGCACGTCCTGCCCGGCGGCGAACGCGGGCAGCGGCAGGGTCGGGGTGACCAGCACGTCGTAGGTCTGGTGGAACTGTCCCATCAGCTGACCCAGCCGCATCCGCACGGCGACCGCGTCGAGATAATCCGACGCCGAATACGTCGAACCCACGGCCGCGGTGCGGCGCAGACCGGGATCGACCCGGTCGTCGACGGTGTCCCCGTACGGCTCCAGCGCCTTGGCCTCGCCGGAGAACCACAGCACATGGAAGGCCTGCACCGGGTCGGCGAAGCCGGGATCGACCTCGTCGACCCGCGCCCCGGCGTCGGCGAGAACGCTCACCGCAGCACGCACCGCGGCGTCCACCTCCGGGTCGTTTCGGACAAAGCCGAGGGTGGGAGAGAACGCGACCCGCAGCCCGCAGACACCGTCGTGCAGTCCCGTCAGGAAGGACGCGGTCGGTCTCGGCTGCGCCGACCAGTCGCGGGCGTCGAAGCCCTTGATCACGTCCAGCAGGGCCGCGGCGTCCCGCACGGTCCTAGTCATCGGGCCGATGTGCGACAGCGTTCCGAACGGGCTCGGTGGGTACAGCGGTACCAGCCCATAGGTCGGCTTGAGCGCGACGGTGCCGGTGAAGCCCGCGGGAATCCGCACCGAACCGCCACCGTCGGTGCCGACCGACCACACCCCCATGCCGAGGCACACCGCCGCCGCGCTGCCGCCGCTCGACCCGCCGGCAGTGGTGGCTAAATTCCAGGGATTGCCGGTCACCCCGTAACGGGGTGAGTCGGTCACCCCCTTCCAGGAGTATTCCGGAGTGGTGGTCTTGCCCAGCAGGACCGCACCCGTTTCCCGCAGCCGCGCGACACTGGGCGCGTCCTCGTCCCAAGGACCGGCCTCGTCGATGAGCCAGCTGCCGCGCAATGTCGGCCAGCCCCGAGTCCACAGGGCGTCCTTGATCGACGTCGGCACCCCGTCAGCGGGCCCCAGCGGCCGTGCCGCGTGCCACCTCGCCTCCGACGCCCTGGCGGCGGCCATCGCACCGTCGGCGTCCACCAGCACGAACGCGTTCACCATGGGGTCGTAGCGGTCGATGGCCGCCAGCGCGGCGCGGGTGGCCTCCACAGGAGAGATCGTCTTTCGCCGGTAGCCCTCGACCAGCTCGACCGCCCGCGGGATCATCGCGCCGCGCCGGGCATCTGCCATGACCCGACGTGGACCTGCGCCACGCCTAACGCATCCTGGGCAGTCGCCGCCCGCACCTTCGTCACCCATTCAGTATCGAGGCAGAACGAAGCCGGTCAGCACCGTTGTCCCTAGCTCCCCTGTCAAGCGACGGCCGATGGTGATTGGTTTTGGTCGGCGAGCATGGCGCGGAAGACGACGTCGCAGAGTCGGCGTTTGAGGACCTTAGTGCTTCCATCCCGCCGTCGCCGTCGAGTTTGCGTCGCTGCAGGAGTTCACGGGCGGGTGAGCCGGGAGCCGTTGCCTGGCTAACCGATCTACTAAGCGTCCTCGAGCCGGAAGCCGACCTTTAGCGTCACCTGGAAGTGTGCGACGGGCCCGTCCTCCAGGTGGCCGCGAACGGACTGCACCTCGAACCAGTCGAGTCCGCGTGTCGTCTCTGCCGCTCGGGCCAGCCCGTTGCGGATAGCCGCGTCGATGCCATCGGGTGATGTACCGACTATTTCGATCACCCGGTACGTGTGGTTGGTCATGGCGTCCTTTCTGCGATCGGCGGGTGAAGGATAGTCCAGGGACGCTGTGCGACGACGCATTTTTCTCGGTGGGTGCTCCCGGAACGGCCGGTTTCGTCAAACGGGTTCCAACTGAGGTGTGCGGTGGCCGCTACGACTACCGAAAGTGCCTGACGCACACAACCAATCCTGACCACCCGGTTCCCCGCGCGCCGTCTGCGACGAATGTGCCGCCCCTGCGGATAGCCGACCGGTATGCGGCGGGGAGACCTCGACCCAACATGAGCCCGGGCGATTGACCTGTTTCGCTTCCCGTCTCCTGCCTGAATATGGAAACGGCGGCGGGACGACGAAGCGGCTCGTACCAACAGGTGCGCGCACGAGCGCCTCCCAAGTGGAGGCTCGGCCAGTTCGTCCCGTTGATCGGTCCTGCGGATCGTATGGCGCTGAACGGGTTATGCAGCCTCCGCGCGGGCCTGCAGCGTTTCCGCCGACGTGTACTTCGGCTTCCAGCCCAACTGCGACTTCGCCTTGCTGGTGTCCATCACAACCGACGCCCGCGCGACGTGCAGCCACTCCAGGCCCGACGGGACGAACGGCATGTGCGCGATGACCGTCAACGCGGCGGTCGCCGCGACGCCCGGAACCCGCACTGGGTGCCCGCCCAGCGCGGTGACGACTTCCGAGATGCTGACCTCGCCGTCACCGGCGATGTTGTACGCGCCCGGCGGAGCATCGGTGGTCGCGGCTAATGCGATCGCGGCGGCGACGTCGTCATGGTGCACCAGCTGCAGCGGAAATCCCGGGTCGGGGATGGGCATCTTGAGCAGGGGAACCGCGCGGGTGGCCGACTGCACCACACCCGGCAGCTGCCGCCACGGCATCGCGTCGGCCAGCGTCGGCGCTTTCGGCCCAGCGACGATGCACGGTCGCAGCACGAACACCTCCAGCGACGACCTGCGGGTTATTTCTGCGAGGGCGGCTTCACAGGCGGCTTTCTGTTCGGAGTAGTAGTGCTCAGGCGAGCCGCGTGGGGGCACGTCTTCT
>NZ_DATFYW010000121.1:0-17476 GCF_035314905.1 Mycobacterium sp. | reverse complement strand
GCTTCGGCAGATCCGTCGCGGTGTATCTCAACGGGCTGGGAATTCCCGGCTTGGATCCGCGGGGCCAACGCATCACCGATGATTCGTTCGTGCTGTGCTTCAATGCCCACGACGAGCCGATCGACTTCACCCTCCCACCAGAGGAATTCGGGCAGCGGTGGATGCCGGTCGTCGACACCACCGACCTCGACACCACCGACCTCGACACCACCGGACTCGAGGCCACCGCTGAGCAGCGCCGCCCGGTCGCCGCGGGCGCGACGGTGCGGGTGGGCGGTCGCGCCATGGTGGTGCTGCAGGCCGCTCCCGGCGGGTGACCCGGGCGTCACCCGTCCTCGTCGTCGCATCGTCACCCGAAGCGGCCGGCGCCTTCGGTAGTTTCGGCATCGTGGCCGACCTGACGAACCACCAGATCCTGCTGCGTCGCCGCCCGACCGGGCTGGTCCGACCCGGTGACACCGAGTTGGTCACCTCGCCGGCGCCCGAACCCGCCGGGGGTGAGGCGCTGCTCCGCACCACCTACGTCGGGATCGACGCCGCCGTCCGGACCTGGCTCAACGACCAGCCGGGCTACCTGCCGCCGGTGCAGCTGGGCGAGGTCATCCGGGCGGCCGGCATCGGCGAGGTCGTGGCGTCGCGCTGCGACGCCTTCGCGGTCGGCGACGTGGTCACCACGCTGTCGGGCTTCCAGCAGTACGTGATCATCCGCGATGACTTGTTCAGCACGCCCATGCCCGGCGTGGTCGACCAGCTGGCGGTGATGTCGGTGTACGGCCCGACCGGCGCCACCGCCTACTTCGGGATGACCGGCATCGGCCGTCCCCAGCCCGGGGAGACGGTGGTGGTCTCGGCCGCGGCGGGCGCCACCGGGTCGGTGGCCGGGCAGATCGCCAAGATCGCGGGTGCGCGGGTGGTGGGCATCGCGGGCGGACCGGAGAAGTGCCGGGCGGTGGTCGAGGACTTCGGGTTCGACTCGTGCATCGACTACCGGGAGGGCGACCTGGCGGCGGCGCTCAAGCAGCACTGCCCCCGGGGGGTCGACGTCTACTTCGACAACGTCGGCGGCCCGATCCTCGACGCGGTCCTGGGCCGGCTGGCCCCCAAGGCACGCGTCGTGCTCTGCGGCGTCATCTCCAGCTACCTCACCGGCCAGCACCCGGGGCCGGCCAACTACGTGAACCTGCTGGCCAAGAGCGCACTCATGCAGGGGTTCAACGCGCTCGACCAATGGGGCCGCTTCGACGAGGCCTTCGCCGCCCTCCGCCGGTGGGAGCAGGAGGGCCGGCTCGTGCATCGCGAACACATCTTCGAGGGGATCGAGTCGTGCGTCGCCGCCCTCAACGGCCTGTTCACCGGAGCCAACATCGGCAAGATGCTGGTCAAGGTCGGCGAACCCACGCCCGCCTGAGCCGACAAGCCCAGCCGCGAACCCGGGGCCCGACGACCCCGCACTGGCTGATCACGACTTCACCGCGTTCGACCGGCTGGAGGAGGCCGAGCCGGTACGACCGGGTCGCGTTCTTCGACGAGCGTGTCGACGTAGTGGTCGATGGCCGGCGGCGCGAGCGGCCGATCACCCCGTGGTCGGGGTGATCTGCGCCCCGCCGCCCGCGGCGATACCGTGAAAACGTGCGGGCGCTGATCATCACCGACGTCCAGAACGACTTCTGCGAAGGCGGCTCGCTGGCCGTCGTCGGCGGCCAGCACGTGGCGCGGGCGATCAGCGGGTACCTGGCGACCGACCACTACGACCACGTCGTCGCGACCAGGGACTTCCACGTCAGCCCTGGTGGCCACTTCTCCGACAACCCTGACTATCTGCACTCGTGGCCGCCGCACTGCGTCGCGGGCACGTCCGGCGCCGACTTCGCGCCCGGCCTGGACACCGGCATGATCGAAGCCGTCTTCACGAAAGGTGCCTACACCGCGGCCTACAGCGGCTTCGAGGGCGCCGATGAGGCCGGTACATCGCTGGCCGACTGGCTGCGGCGGCGTGGTGTCGACGCGGTGGACATCGTCGGGATCGCGACCGACTATTGCGTGCACGCGACGGCCATCGACGCCGCGCTGGCCGGCTTCACCACCCGTGTACTGGTCGACCTGACTGCGGGCGTGGCGGAGGATACGACGGCCACGGCGCTCGGCGACCTGCGCGACAACGGTGTCGAGTTGGCCGACGCGGGCACCTGACACGCCGCGGGCGACTACTCGAGAACGTCGAAGAACGAATCCCCGTCCTCCGGTGTCCCGTCGATCTGAAGACGGTCGACACGGGAGTCCTCGACGATGACGCCCTCCACCTTGTCGGCGTGATTCAGTTGGTTCAGCTTGAAATCCGCCTGCGGAATGCCGTCTTCCATCTCCTCGACATCCGGTTCGGGACTGTCCGGCGAAATGTCCGGTTCCTCTTCGGCGAGCTTTTCGTCGAGCGACTCGTGCACCGCGGGTTCGATCCACGTGTCAGGGGGATCGACGACGGTGTCACCGTCGTTGTTGCGGACCTCGTCCGAGTCCGTCGCCTCGAACGGGTCCAGCGTGTCGCCGGGTCCGCCGGCGTCGGGATCCCAGGTACCGTCAGTGACCATGCCTCAGTCTGACCCGACCACTGCGAGGGTGAACAGCCTTTGATCTAGATTCACTGCATGGCCGGCGACGAACCGACGCGTAATGTGCACTCCGGTACGCCGTTCACCACGCCTGACGCGGAGATCGCCGCGGCGCTGGAAGACGTGTCGATTCCCGCGCTGCTCGTGTCGTGTGTGCACATGAGCGGCGATGCGTCGCTGCTCGGCGGCCCGCTGCGGCCCGCCGGCATCTTCCTGAACGAAGTCCAGGGGTTCATGTCCGAGGACGACAAGGCGACCGCACGCAAGGTCGCGCTGGACATCATCCGCGACTACCGCGACCGCGGATGTCCTGAGCCGGCGGCGGTCGATGCCACCCAGCTCAAACGCATGATGGACTGGCTTGTCTGCACCGACGTCCCGGACGAGTACGTGCCGATGATGCTCGAGGAGATGGAGCTCGACGGGCGCGATCGCCGTGTCACGACCATGACGTCCGACAGCGCGGCGCGGGGGCGGTTTCCGGTCGCCGTGGTGGGGTGCGGGCAGTCGGGCCTGCTGGCGGCGATCCGGCTGCAGCAAGCGGGCGTGCCCTACACGGTGCTCGAAAAGAATCCGGGCGTGGGCGGAACCTGGTGGGAGAACTCGTATCCGGGCGCACGCGTGGACGTCGGCAACCATTTCTACTGCTACAGCTTCGAGCCGTCAGACCACTGGAGCGAGTACTTCGCTCAGCAGCCCGAGCTGCAGTCCTACTTCGACGGGGTCATGCGCCGCCACGGCGTAGCCGAGAACATCCGGTTTTCCACCGAGGTCCTCAGCGCGGCATGGAACGACGAAGACTCGACGTGGTCGGTCCGGGTCCGCGGCCCCGAGAGCGTCGAAGCGACCATCACGGCCCGTGCGGTGATCAGTGCCGTCGGCCAACTGAACCAGCCGTTCCTTCCGCGGTTACCCGGTGCGGAAACCTTTGCCGGCCCTGCTTTTCACACCGCCCGATGGGATCACGACGTCGACCTGTCGGACAGGGACGTCGCGCTGATCGGCGCCGGTGCCACCGGCTTTCAGGTCGCGCCCGCCATCGCCGATCGCGTCCGCAGTCTCACCGTGTTCCAGCGGACCGCGCAATGGATGTTCCCGAACCCGAACTACCACGCCGAGGTCGGCCCCGGTGTGAAGTGGGCGTTGAAGCACCTGCCCTTCTACGGACGCTGGTATCGCTTCCTGCTGTTCTGGCCGGCCTGCGACAGCGGCCTCGCCGCGGCTCGCGTCGATCCCGACTGGCCCGACCAGCAGCGGGCGGTCTCGCAGGCAAACGACTTGGCCAGGATGATGTTCACCGAGTGGATCACCAGCCAAATCGACGGCGACGCAGAGCTTCTCGCAAAGGTGATACCCGACTATCCCGCCACCGGCAAGCGTACGCTGCAAGACGACGGCAGCTGGTGCAAGACGCTGGCCCGCGATCATGTCGAACTGGTCCGCGACGGGATCGACCGCATCGAGCCCGGCGCGGTGGTCGCCGGCGGCAGGCGCTATCCCGCCGATGTGCTGGTCTACGCAACCGGCTTCCGTGTCAACGACATGCTGTCGTCGCTGCGGGTCGTCGGCCGGGACGGCGTCGACCTGCACGACATGTGGGGTCAGCGCCCGGCGGCGTATCTCGGCATCACCATCCCGGGATTTCCGAACTTCTTCTGCATGTACGGCCCCGGCACCAACCTGGCCAGCGGAGGCAGCCTGATCTTCCACTCCGAATGCGAAATCCGCTACATCATGGGCTGTCTCGACCTGCTGATGAAGACGGGAAAGAAGGCGATGGAACCGCGCCGGGACAAGTACGACGACTGGTACGCCCGCTGCCAGGCGGAACTCAAGACGCTGGTGTGGTCACAGCCGAGCATCAGACACAGCTTCTACAAGAACGCGGCGGGCGAGGTGCATTCGCTCAGTCCCTGGCGGCTGGTCGACTACTGGGCCTGGACACGGGCCCCGGACCCCGACGACTTCGTGATCGACTGAGATTGATATGCCCGGTGCCGCTGATGGGTCGGGTTTCCCGCGGCACCGGGCTATGACGTACGTCGTCGGGGCGCCGGGTCGCGTTACGCAGATGGTCGCGCACTCAGCTAACGGGCGGCCTTCGCTGCGCCCATGGCCGCGCGTTTTCGATCTGAGCGCTCGACGCCAGCAGCGTCGCCTCGCCCGATGGCCTGCCGACCAGTTGCACCGAGACCGGCAGACCATCGGCGTCCAGGCCCCAGGGCACCACGGCGGCGGGCTGTCCCGTGGCGTTGAACACCGCTTGGAACGGAACACGGGCCGCGACAAACGCCAGCGTGGCGACCGCCCCACGGCGCTGGTAGGCGCCGATCCGTGACGGGCCGGTCGCTGTCCCGGGCGTGACCACGACGTCGACGTCGTCGAAGATGCTGAGCACACGCGCGGCCAGCGCGGGTTCCGTGTCGCGAATCCGCTTCATCCGCCGGTCGGAGAACAGGCTGCCGAGCCGTCCCATGGCCCGGCTGCGCGATTCCAGACGATCCGGCCGCGGCAGCGTTTTCATGTCGTCGTAAACCCCACGGATGTAGCGCGCGAGAACGTGCGCGAGTGCCCAGGCCGGGTAGTCGGGGTCGCGATAGACCACCTCGTGGCCGAGTTCGCGCAGCAGCGCGCCCGCCTGCTCCACCGCGTCGCGCTGCGCCACGCCGAGCGGGGCCACCAGCGGGGGTGGAACCTTGGTGCTGATCGCCACCTTCAGCCTGCCCGGCGGCCGGCTGGCCGCGGCCACGAACCCGCCGTCGGGCGCGGGCAGCGTGGTGGTGACGTCCAGGAACAGGGCCGCATCCTCGACGGTGCGCGCCAGCGGCCCGTTGACGACCATGCCGTTCCAGGCGTCGTCGTGCGGTTGCAGTGGAACCCGGTCACGCTGCGGCTTGATGCCGAACAGGCCGCACCAGGTGCCCGGGATACGGATCGACCCTGCGCCGTCCGAGCCGAGGCCGATCGGGGCCAAACCCGCCGCCACCGCTGCGGCCGTTCCCCCGCTGCTGCCGCCCGGCGTTCGGTCGGTGTCCCACGGATTGCGGGTGGCGCCGAACGTGAGGCTCTCGGTGAACGGCCAGATCATCAGTTCGGGCACGTGGGTCTTCCCGAGAATCAACGCACCTGCCCCGCGGAGGCGGCGGACCACCTCGGCGTCTTGTGCTTTGGGCGGACCATACCCGCCGGTGCCCAGCGTCGTGACCTCGCCGGCGACGTCGACGTCGTCCTTGATCGCGATCGGAACCCCGAGCAGCGGCAGGCGCTCGCCTGCGTCCAGCCGCCGCTGCGCCGCCGCAGCTTCGGCCCGGGCCGCGTCCGCGAGCACGACGCGGTAGGTGTTCAGCTGCGGATCGAGTCGGCGGATCCGGTCCAGGTAGAACTCGAGCAGGGCGGGAGCGTTGATCTCACCGGCGGCGAGCAGCCGAGCCTGGCGCGCCGCACTCCAGAACGCGATATCGGGATCCACGTGCGGCAGCCTAACGACGGCTCAAGTCAAATGGTCGTGGTCGCCGTTTACCCAGGCGCTGTGCCGATCTGCCGAATAACGCACGCAGGCGCGGGCGCCGCGGTCGATCGCGTTGGCGAACAAACCGTAAATACGGTCGAATTCGAGCTCTTCGAGGGTTTCGGTCATCCGCTGGACCACCGCCGCCGACAACGGGATCCGGTTCGGATAGCTGCGCAGGAACCCCACCGTGCCGCCATCGGGATTGGGGAAGATCGTGTCGCCTGCCAGCAGGACGCCGCGCCCCTCGGCGCCGTCTCGCCAGAGCGCGACGGCGCTGCCCGGGAAGTGACCCCCGACCTGGACCACCGAGAGGGCGGGCGTCAGTTTCAGCGTGCCGGACCACGACTGGATCGCCGGGTCCGGGCGCATCACCCATTCGGCGTCGGCGGCGTTGACGTACACCGGCACTCCGCCGAGGAGCCGGCTCCATTCCACCTGCGCTCCGAACATGTGCGGATGGCTGGCAACGATCGCGACGACCTCGCCCCGTGCCGCCACCGCGGCCGCGCCCTTCTCGTCGACGAACCCGGACGGATCCCACAGCACGTTCCCGTCCGGGCCGCACACCAGTTTCGAGTGTTGGCCGATGCCGAACGGGGGAACCGCCTCGACGGCCACGAGATTGTCTTCGAGCTCGCTGAGCTGGATTGCCATTCCCTCGGCGGACAATTCGTCGAGCGTGGCCCATCGCTGTCCCGACCGCGGAACCCACTGCCGCTCGTCGGCGCAGATGGCGCAGACCTGCGGCGTGTTCGCGTGCTCTACGGCACATGTCCGGCACAACCAGAACACCGTCTCAGCGTAACGATCATCAATACTTCCGGTGTGCAACCGGTCACGCCGGCCGAGGTTCTGGCTGATCAGGAAGCTGTCCCAGCAGTCTCTTTGCTCTCTCACAGCTTCAACCCACATAGAGATGCATCATTGGCACTGTGACAACGACGTTGGACGCACCTGCCGCTGCCACCGATATCCCACCCCCGGCCGCCGCCGCCCCCGTCAAGGCGACGACGTGGGAAAGGGTTGGGCTGGCGGTTCTGCTGATCGGGACCGCCGTTGTCTATCTGTGGGACATCAGCATCAACGGGATGGGCAACCAGTTCTACGCCGCCGCGGCGCAAGCCGGCTCGAAGAACTGGGAAGCACTGCTGTTCGGTTCGCTCGACCCGCACAACTTCATCACCGTCGACAAGCCGCCGGTGTCGCAATGGGTGATGGGGTTCTCCGGGCAGCTGTTCGGATTCAGCAGTGCCAGCATGATGATCCCGCAGGCCCTGATGGCGGTCGCGGCCGTCGCGTTGCTCTACGCCGCCGTGACCAGGGTGAGCGGTCGGCGCGCCGGGCTCCTTGCCGGAGCCGCGTTGGCGGTGACGCCGGCGGCGGCGTTGATGTTCCGCTTCAACAATCCCGACGCGGTGATGGTCCTGCTGATGACGGCCTCGGCGTACTGCACCGTGCGGGCGCTCCAGCGTGCCGGCGCCAGGTGGATGGCGTTGGCGGGAGTCGCGCTGGGCTTCGCGTTCCTGGCCAAGATGCTCGAGGGCTTGATGGTCGCGCCGGCCCTTGCGCTGGCCTACCTGATCGCCGCGCCGACGCCGCTTCGTCGCCGCCTGCTGCACCTCGGCGTCGGCGTGGTCACGCTCATGGCTTCGGCGGGCTGGTTCGTGCTGATGACGCTGCTGTGGCCGGCCTCGTCGCGCCCGTACATCGCCGGCTCGACGGACAACAACTTCATGAACCTCGTGTTGGGCTACAACGGGTTTGCGCGGGTGCTCGGACACAACAACTTCTCCGCCAGGGACCAGGGCTTCATCGGCGACGCCGCGGGCGACCGGGTGATGACGCACAACCAGGGCGGGTTCGGCGGCAACCAGTCCCACGGGCTGGCGCGCCTTTTCTCCGGCGAGTTCGGCTTCGAGATCGGCTGGCTGGTGCCCGCGGCGCTGCTGGCCATCGTGCTTGTGATCGTCGCTCGCGGCCGCGCTCCGCGAACGGATCTGGCGCGGGCCGCCGCGATCGTGTTCGGCGGTTGGCTCCTGGTCGACGGGCTGGTGCTCAGCTTCATGAGCGGCATGATCCATGCCTATTACTGCCTGTCGATCGCACCGGCGGTCGCCGGCATGTTCGCCATCGGTGTGCACGAGATGTGGCAACGCCGCGCTTCGTGGTTCGGCCGGGCAGGTCTGGCCTTGATGCTGTCGACCACCGGGGTGTGGAGCTTTTGGGTGCTGAGGTGGAACGCGGATTGGCTGCCCGCGCTGCGGTGGATCATTCTGGTTCTGACCGTCGCGGCGTCGGTCGCGGTGCTGCTCATCGCGGCGTCGCGCAGACGACTGGCGTTGGCGTCCCTGGCCGTCGCGCTGATCGGCGCGCTCGCCGGTTCCACCGCGTATGCGATCGCGACGATCGGCCAGCCGCACAGCGGCGGCGGGCCGACCGTCGGGCCGGCCTCCTCCGCACGCCACGGCGGCGGCTGGGGGCAGATGGAAGACAACCGGCAGCTTGACGAGATGCTGGCCGCCACGAACACCGAGTGGTCGGCTGCGGTCGACAGGTCGTCCGCCGCGGCGGGTCTGGAGTTGTCGAGCAACACCGCCGTGATGGCACTCGGCGGATTCTCCGGCCGCGACCCGGCACCCACACTGGATCAGTTCGTCAGCGACGTGCAGAGCCGGCGCATCGCCTACTACATCGTGTTGGACACCCACGGCCACGGCCCGTGGGGCGGACGCGGACACCAGGACATCGCGCGCTGGGTCAGGGCCGACTTCACGCCGGCGAAGGTCGGCTCGGCGACGGTCTATGACCTGTCGCAACACCAATGAGCGCTTGACCAGTCCAGCGGTTCTTGAGCAGGCTGCCGGGTAACTCCCAGAAACCGTCGTTATGGTCTGCCCGTGCCACGGTACGAATACCCCGAGGATTCCGAGTACTACTCCGAGCCGACACCTCGACCACCGCGGCACCCCCGGGCGACCACAATCCCTCGGGTGGCGGCGGTGGCGGTGGCGCCACGGTGGTCACCGAGCCCCAGCAGACCGTCACCGAGACGGACACCGCCACGCCGACCGCCACGGCCACCGTCACGAGCACGGTGCCCAACACCGACACCGCGACGGTGACCGCACCCAGCACCGAAACCAGCACGAGCACGGTCACCCAGACGGTGACCGCTACTCCGACGCGGCCGTTCTTCCCGCGGTTCCCGGGCCAATAGCCCGCACCACCCTGACCGCCACCGCCCAGGCGCTGGACGGGTTGGGCACCCGGCTCGGCCAGTCCATCGATCACGGCAACGCGATCCTGGCGGACCTGAATCCCCAGATGCCCCAGATCCGCTACGACACCGCGCAGTTGGCCAAGCTGGCCGACGTGTATGCCAACGCCTCGCCGGACCTGTGGGACTTCCTCAACAACGCGGTGACCACCGCGCGCACCCTCGATCAGCAGCAGGGCAACCTGGACGCGGCGCTGATGGCCTCGATCGGGTTCGGCAACACCGGCGCCGAGGTGTTCGAGCGCGGCGGGCCCTACCTGGCGGCCGGCGCCCGCGGCCTCATCCCCACCAGCCAACTGCTCAACACCTACAGCCCCTAACTGTTCTGCACCATCCGCAACTACGCCGAGGTCGCGCCGAAGATATACAAGCTGTTCGGCGGCAACAACGGCTACCCGCTGCATGCGGCCGGCACCCCCGTGGGCGCGGGCAACCCGTACATCTATCCGGACAACCTGCCGCGGGTCAATGCCCGGGGTGCCCGGAGGGCGCGCCGGGTTGCTGGCAGCCGATCACCCACGACCTGTGGCCGGCGCCGTATCTGGTGATGGACACCGGGTACAGCATCGCGCCGTACAACCACTTAGGACTGGGCCAACCGTTCGCCATCGACTACGTCTGGGGCCGCCAGATCGGCGAATACACGATCAACCCATGAGTTGGCAGCGCCCCGAACGTTCGCCAGTAACGAATTCATAACCACCGAAATCGCTGCTCAGCGCCGCGAGTCGTCGCGTTCGCCCAGGTCATGGGTGCGTAACGTCGCGGCGGTCGAGTCCGCCCCGAATCGCAATCGTTAGCCAACCGCGACGTCGCAGCCCAGTGTTGATCGCCGGAAGTTCCGACTCCGGGTGGTTCACTTACGCACCGAAGAAAGCTTCGTCGATCGCATGTGGTGCGGCATACGAAAGATGGGATGGGTGTCGATCATGATCTTCTTTGGGAAGAAACGAGCTGCGTTGGCGCGTCGCTGGACGGTTGCCGCGCTGCTGGCAATGGTGCTGCCCGGGCTGGTCGGCATCGCAGGCAGCACGGCCACAGCGAACGCGTTCTCCCGGCCGGGCCTGCCGGTCGAGTATTTGGATGTGCCGTCGCCGTCGATGGGGCGCAATATCCGGATTCAGTTCCAGTACGGCGGGCCCCACGCGGTCCTGTTGCTGGACGGCCTGCGCGCGCAGGACGACTACAACGGCTGGGACATCAACACCAACGCGTTCGAGTGGTACTACCAGTCGGGCCTGTCGGTGATCATGCCCGTCGGCGGGCAGTCCAGCTTCTACACCGACTGGTATCAGCCGTCGCAGGGCAACGGTCAGAACTACACCTACAAGTGGGAGACCTTCCTGACCAAGGAGATGCCCGACTGGCTGCAGGCCAACAAGGGTGTCGACCCGAACGGCAATGCGGTCGTGGGCCTGTCGATGTCGGGGGGCTCCGCCTTGATCCTCGCGGTGTATTACCCGCAGATGTTCCCCTACGCCGGGTCGTTGTCGGGCTTCCTCAACCCGTCGGAGGGCTGGTGGCCGATGCTGATCGGGATGGCGATGAACGACGCCGGCGGCTACAACGCGACCAGCATGTGGGGCCCGTCGAGCGATCCGGCGTGGCAGCGCAACGATCCGATGGTCCAGATTCCGCGGCTCGTCGCCAACCACACCCGCATCTGGATCTACTGCGGCAACGGCACCCCGTCGGACCTGGGTGGCGCTGACCTCCCGGCGAAGTTCCTGGAGGGCTTCACGTTGCGGACCAACATCACCTTCCGGGACAACTACCTGGCGGCCGGTGGCACCAACGGCGTGTTCAACTTCCCCGACAACGGCACGCACAGCTGGGCCTACTGGGGCCAGCAGCTGCAGCAGATGAAGCCCGACATTCAGCGGGTTCTGGGCGTTAACAGCTGAACAGTGGCCACATCGGCCCCAGCACGCAATGTGCTGGGGCCGATGTGTTTGGCGGCCTCTCACCCCGGTCCGCCGCGCCAGTGCAGCGCCTCGAGCGCCACCGCGACGTGCACACTGGTCTGCCCGAGCGGCCGCGGCAGCAGCTGTTCAGCGCGACTTATACGGCGCAGCAACGTGTTTCGGTGGGTGTAGAGGCGTGCCGTCGCCCGTGACGCGTTGCACTGCTCGTTGATGAACGTCCACAGCGTGTTCTTGAGTTCGGCGTTGGCCGATTCGAGCTCACCGAGAGTGTGCTTGATGAACTGGTCGGCACCCTCGGGGTCCTGGGTGATCAGCGCGACGAGTTCCACGTCGTTGAAGCTGGCCACCCGCTGCGCGGAGTGCAGCCGGGCCAGCATGCGCTGGGTGGTCAGCGCGTCGAGGTGGCTGCGCCTGAACCCTTCGATCCCGGTGGCGGTCGGCCCGATCGCGATGCGCACGCCGGGCAGCTGCGCCAGGTCGTCCTCCAGCGCGTTCAGGTCGGGTCGGGTGGTCCCGGCCACCCAGACCCATCGGCTGGCCACGCTGGCGATCACGCTGAGCGGACGGCCCGAACCGGCACACCGCGCCAGCGCTTCGGCCGCGCGTTCCAGCTGGCCGAGGTCGGGCTCGGCCTCCTCGCTCCAGACCACCGCCGCCGTGTGGAACTGGTTCAGGCTGTATCCGAGGCGGGATTCTGCGCGTTGGCGCGAGATCGGCGCTCCGTCGAGGATCAACGCGACGACCTCGCGCCGCTCGGCGTGGGTGCCACGCGTCAGCTCGTCTCGTTCCAGCTGCATCTGCGCCGTTGCGCCGGCGATCGTCGCGTCGATGAACGACGAGATCGAACGCGAGGACACATCGAGCAGCTCGTGCAGTTCTGTTGGATCCGAGGTCAATTCGAACGCGATGTCCATCCAGCGCCGCCATGCGACGTTCTGTCCCACCCGGTAGATGTTCAGCGCCGACTGATCGAGCCCGCGACGCACCATTTCGCGGGTGACCGCGAGCGGCTCGCGGCCGAGGTTCGCCGGCACCGGCGCCCCCGGGTCGCGTACGTTGGCCGCCGCCCAGTGCAGGACGTTCGCGCGGTTGGTGCGGTGCACGGCTCCGGCAAGGACCGGGTCGTCGGCGACGGACTTGTCCGCCGCCAACGTCGCGCGGTCGAGTTCGTCCAGCCACGCCGCCTGGACGCTGAGCACAACCTCGGCTCCCTGGCGGATCAACTCACAGATCCGCTTCGAAGGACGCTCCCACTCCATCCACCGATGGTGGCACCCAGGTGCAGTTCGCATCACCAGTTCAGTGATAACGGTGCATTTTGACCTTGGTTCGCGCCGGTATCAACCCAATCATGGATGCAACATCACTTTCCGCGCCCGAGGAGCCAACGTGACCGCCGCACTCCCGTCCGTCAAGCACGTCGATGTATTGATCGTCGGTGCCGGTATCTCCGGCATCGGCGCCGCGTACTACCTGCAGACCGAGCAGCCGGGCAAGACGTACGCGATCTTGGAGGCCCGCGGCGCCACCGGCGGCACCTGGGACCTCTTCCGCTATCCCGGCATCCGCTCGGACTCCGACCTTCACACATTCGGGTACGAGTTCAAGCCCTGGGAAGACAAGGACGCGATCGCTGGCGCCGACAAGATCCTGGCCTACCTTCGCCGGACGGCCGTCGAGAACGGCATCGACGCGATGGTGCGCTTCCACCACAAGGTGCTTGGCGCCGCCTGGTCCGGTGATGACGCGCGATGGGTGGTCGACGTCGAGCGAGTCGACACCGGCGAGCGGCTACAACTCAGCTGCCACTGGTTGTTCTGCGCCGGCGGCTACTACCGCTACGACGAAGGCTTCACACCCCGATTCGAGGGCCGTGACCGCTTCCGTGGCCAGATCGTGCATCCACAGCACTGGCCCGAAGACCTGGACTACCGCGGCAAGCGCGTGGTCGTAATCGGCAGCGGCGCCACCGCGGTGACGCTCGTGCCGGCGATGGCCGGCACCGCCGAGCATGTGACCATGCTGCAGCGCTCGCCGACCTACGTCATGCCGGTGCCCTCCAGGGACGCGATCGCCAACGCGCTGAAGAAGGTGCTCGGTACCGAGCGCGGGTATGCGATCACGCGGCGCAAGAACATCGCGCGGCAGCGCGCGGTGTACCGATTCTGCCAACGCTATCCGCGTGCTGCGCGCCGGTTGATCCGCCACCTCAACGCCAGGCGGCTGCCCGGGAGCTACCCGGTCGACGAGCACTTCAACCCCGCGTACAAGCCGTGGGATCAGCGGCTGTGCGTGGTCCCGGACGGCGATTTGTTCAACGCGTTGAGCAACGGCACCGCGTCGGTCGTCACCGATCGGATCGACACCTTCACCGAGACCGGCATCCGGCTGGCATCGGGCCGTGAACTCGAGGCCGACATCATCGTCACCGCGACGGGCTTGAACCTGCAGGCCTTCGGCGGCCTGCGCCTCAGCGTCGACGGCCGGCCCGTTCACCTGCCCGACACCGTTGCCTACAAGGGCTTCATGTTGTCCGGCGTCCCCAACTTCGCTTTCGTCATCGGCTACACCAACTCGTCGTGGACGCTGAAGGTCGGCCTGGTCTGCGAGCACTTCTGTCGGCTGCTGGCCCACATGGACGCACACGGCTACGGCGCCTGCTGCCCCCGGGTCGGTGGCCACGCGATGGCGACGAGACCGCTTCTCGACTTAGCTGCCGGCTACGTCCAGCGCGCCGCCGACCAGCTGCCCCGCCAGGGTGATCGCGAACCGTGGTCGATGTCGATGGACTACCGGGCCGACTTCCGCCAGTTGCGCCAGGCTCCGGTTGCCGACGACAACCTGCGGTTCACCGCCGCGGTGTCGGCGGCTGCGCCCGCGCAGATGGCGTTCAGCGCATAGCGCCACAGTGCTAGTCGCGGACCTTCAGCACTACTTTGCCTCTGGCCGTGCGGTTTTCCAGCGACGCGATCGCGGCGGCCGCATCGTCGAGCCGGTAGGTGACGGGCCGGGGTGCAGGCACCCGACCCGAGGCGAGCAGCGGCTCGAGCTCGGCCCACTGCTCGGCCAGGGCACCGGGATGCGACAGCGTCCACGCCCCCCAGCCGACACCGACCACGTCGATGTTGTTCAGCAGCAGCCGATTGACCTTCACCGCGGGAATCTCACCCCCGGTGAAGCCGAGCACCAGCAGCCGGCCGCCCGGGGCCAGCGTGCGCAACGAGTCCGTGAAGCGGTCACCGCCGACCGGGTCCACCACGATGTCGACCCCGCGCCCATCGGTCAGCTCCTTGACGGCGTCCTTGAAGCCGCCTGCGAGCACCACGTCGCTGGCCCCGGCCGCCTTCGCGACGTCGACCTTGTCCTCGGTGCCGACCACCGCGATCGTGCACGACGCGCCCAATGCGGGCGCCAACCGCAACGTCGACGTCCCGATCCCGCCGGCCGCCCCCTGCACCAGCACCGTCTCGCCCTGCCGCAGCCGGCCGCGCACACGCAGCGCGAACAGCACGGTCAGGTCGTTGAACAACAGGCCCGCACCGGCTTCGAAGCTCACCGTCGCCGGAAGCTTGAACGCGCGGTCCGCGCCGACCACCGCAACCTCCGCCATGCCGCCGTGAAGCATGGTCAGACCCGCGACCCTGTCGCCCGGCCGGACGTGCGCGCCGTCCGGCGCGGATCGAACCACCCCGGCGACCTCGCCACCCGGGGTGAAGGGGAGATGTGGCTTGTACTGATAGAGGCCACGGGTCAACAGTGCGTCCGGAAACGCGACGCCGGCGGCGTGAACGTCGATCACGACACCCTCGTCGCCTGCGGGTTCGTCGATGTCGGCCACCTCGACCGCGTCCGGACCATCCAACCGAGTCACGCGCACCGCACGCATCGCACCAGGCCTCCTCACCGTTCAGAAGGTGGAAAGCCTACTGTGCAAGGCATGGGGTGCGGTCAGCACCGTGCCACGAGACGCAACCCATACCGTCCACACAGGAGGTGACATGCAGCTTGCGCTCATGGCGGATGAGGCCGCCTTCCGCGACGAGCTTCGCGAGTTCTACACCACGCAGATCCCGGCGGAGATCCGCGAGCGGGTCCGCGACGGCGAAGGCCCGGGCCGCGACGACATCGTCACCAGCCAGCGCATCCTCAACGCCAACGGGCTCGCCGTGCCGAACTGGCCGGTCGAGTGGGGCGGCAAGGACTGGTCGTCCGCCCGGCAGCAGATCTGGCTCGATGAGATGCAGTTGGCCAGCGTCCCGGAGCCGCTGAACTTCAACACGAAGATGGTGGGCCCGGTGATCGCCGAGTTCGGTTCGCAGGAACTCAAGGAGCGGTTCCTGCCACCGACCGCGAACATCGACATCTGGTGGTGCCAGGGCTTCTCCGAGCCGGAGGCCGGCTCCGATCTGGCCTCGCTGCGCACCACCGCCCACCGCGACGGTGACACCTATGTGGTCAACGGACAGAAGACCTGGACGACGCTGGGCCAGTACGCGGACTGGATCTTCTGCCTGGTCCGCACCGACCCGAACGCGCCCAAACGACAAGCCGGCATCTCGTTTCTGCTCATCGACATGTCGACGCCCGGCATCACGCTGCGGCCGATCAAGCTGATCGACGGCAGCTGCGAGGTCAACGAGGTCTGGTTTGAGGACGTCCGCGTCCCCGCCGACCAGCTTGTCGGCGAGGAGAACCAGGGCTGGACCTACGCGAAGTTCCTGCTCGGCAACGAGCGGACCGGTATCGCCGGGGTGGGCCGCACGAAGGTCCGGCTCGCACAGGCCAAGAAATACGCTGCCCGGACCAGGCGCGGCAGCGGCACGCTGCTCGACGACCCGATTTTCGCGGCGCGGTTCGCAGAAGTCGAAAACGAGCTGCTGGCCTTGGAATTGACGCAGATGCGGGTGGTGTCCGGGTCGGCCGAGGGCAAGCCGAACCCCGCGTCGTCGGTGCTGAAGCTGCACGGCAGCCAGCTGCAGCAGGCCACCACCGAACTGCTCGTCGAGATCGCCGGGCCCGACGCACTCCCTTTCGACGCCGGTGACGACATCGCGTCCCCGAGGTGGGCACAACGCAGCTCACCCACCTACCTCAACTACCGCAAGACCTCCATCTATGGAGGCAGCAACGAGATCCAGCGCAACATCATCGCTTCCACGATTCTCGGATTGTGAGGTCGGGCCATGGATTTTGAACTGAGCAACGAGCAGGGCCTGCTGCGTGACACGACCCGCGGCCTGCTGGCCCGCAGCTATGACCCGGAGAGCCGCAACAAGGTCGTCGACACCGAGCTCGGCTGGAGTCGCGACGTCTGGGGACAGCTGGCCGAGATCGGCATCCTGGGGCTGATGTTCGAGACCGCCGAGGTGGGGCCGATCGAGACGATGGTGGTGCTTACCGAGGTGGGGCGCCGCCTGGCGCCGGAACCGGTCATCGCTGCCGCACTGACGCCGGGCGTGCTGATCGCCGAGGCGGGCACCGAACAGCAGCGGCAGCTGCTCGAGCGGGTTGCGGCCGGCCAGACGCTGCTGGCCTTCGCCCACAGCGAACCCGGGATGCGCTGGCCGTCGACACAACTCGCCACCGAAGCGGTGCAGGACGGCGACGCGTGGACGATCACCGGGCGCAAGAACCCCGTTCTCGCCGGCGACTGCGCCGACATGCTGGTGGTCAGCGCGGCGCTGCCCGGCGGCGGGGTCGGGCTGTTCCAGGTCGACGCGGACGCGGTCACGGCGCACAGGTACCGGACGTTCGACGGCCAGCGCGGCGCGCAGATCGACCTTGACCAGACACCGGCCGAACCGCTGGGTGCGGCAGTCGACGCGACGGACGTCATTCGCAACGCGATCATTCGCACCCAGTCGGCGCTGTGCGCCGAAGCGGTCGGGGCGATGGAGGAGGCGCTGCGGCTGACCACCGAATACCTGAAGACGCGCAAGCAGTTCGGGGTCACGCTGAACAAATTCCAGGCGCTGACGCAGCGCGCGGCCGACATGTATGTCTCGCTGGAGATGGCGCGCAGCATGAACATGTACGCCGCGATGTCGATCGCCGACGGCAACCTCGACCCGCTGATCGCGTCGCGGGCCAAGCTGCGAATCGGCCAGGCCGCGCGGCACATCGGCCAGGAGGCGGTCCAGCTGCACGGCGGCATCGG
>NZ_DATFYW010000120.1:0-35422 GCF_035314905.1 Mycobacterium sp. | reverse complement strand
TTATCCACCAGAACGTCTCCCGCGTGCAGCGAACCCATGTCGGCGGTGACCGGCCAGATGGCATACGGATTGACATCGCCGTTGTCGGGCGTGGTCGACGCGATCATCGTCACCGTGGTCTTGCCCTGCAGAAACGAACCCGCCGCCGGTGCCAGCGTCGTCCGCGCCGCGGCGTCCGCGTCCGAGAACTGTGCGCTGTTGAGTGACTGGGCCTCCTTCGGGTCGATGCCGGCCGGCGCGTGCGACGCGGAGTTGCTGCTACAGCCGGTCAACGCCGCCGCGATGGCTGCTAAAGCCGTCACGGCCGCGCCAATAGTTGACCCCATCCGCCGCTCCCGTACTTCCACGCCCAGGTTCATATATGCCTGCCTCGCCGTTGCCTGCGCCCGCCGTCTCACTTCGAGTCCGCGTCGCGGCCCTTGAGTGTGGTAAGGCTAACCAAATTCACCGAACTCGTCAAAGCTGCTTCCACTGCGGAGTGGGCAGCGGCTGGGCACGCGCTGAATGGCTCAGCCAGGCACTTGCCGGCGGTCACCTCCTGACCCACGGCTACTCGATGCCAGCTCAGATTTGGTTAGCTTACCTAAAACACTAGCCTGTCCTTGTTTTCTGTCCTGCCGAACAAGGGGGCGCCAGTGTGCGAATCAGGCTATGGTTCCGCTGTTCATCGTGAGCGGTGCGGAAACCGGTGACATTCCGGTGCGGTCGCGCCACTGTGTCCAACAGGATTCGGCCCTGAGTCGATGACTGTCGGGAGCCAGACCCTGCCGCTCGCAGACACCCACGATGGGGACGCGCCATCCCCGGAAGGGCGGTCCGGCTCATGCCCGATCCGCATCCTGCACCTTCATCCGCGACGGTGTTTCGCCGTCTTGTCAGCTCCTGGAACCGACGGGATTGGCTCGAGGTCGCGGGGTTGGTCGCAGTCATCGCGCTGCTGCACCTGGTGGGCTTCGGCGCCCTGATCCTGCTCGTCGCCCCGCACCACTACCAGGTCGGTCAACAAGTGTTCGGGATCGGACTCGGAGTCACCGCCTACACGTTCGGGCTGCGCCACGCCTTCGACGCCGATCACATCGCCGCCATCGACAACACGACCCGCAAGCTGATGGCCGACGGCACGAAGCCGAAATCGGTGGGTTTCTGGTTCGCGATGGGTCATTCGACCATGGTGCTTCTGATGGCGGTGCTGGTGATCGCCGGAACGCACGCCGTCAGCACCCTGCTCAACGACGACTCCCCCACCAGAAACGCCCTCGGACTGGCCGGAACCCTGGCCTCGGGTGGATTTCTCTATCTCATCGGCATCATCAACGTCGTCGCGCTGATCGGCATCTGGCGGGTGTTCATTACGCTCCGCAACGGCCGATTCAACGAGCACGACCTGAAAGACGCGCTGGACAACCGCGGATTCCTCGCCCGGATGCTGCGACCGGTCATGAAGCGCATCAACCGGCCGGTCCAGATGTATCCGGTGGGTGTGCTGTTCGGGTTGGGATTCGACACCGCCACCGAGGTGGCGTTGCTCGCCCTGGCGGGGACCGGCGCGGCGGCCGGTCTGCCCTGGTTCGCCGTGCTGGTGCTGCCGGTGTTGTTCGCGGCCGGGATGAGTCTGATGGACACCGCCGACGGGCTGTTCATGACGGTGGCCTATGACTGGGCGTTCGCCAATCCGGTCCGCAAGATCTACTACAACCTGTCCATCACCGGGCTCTCAGTCGCGGTCGCGTTGCTCATCGGGACGATCGAGCTGGTGACCGTGCTACACGACCACCTGGGCTGGATCAACCCGCTGACCGACTGGATAAGCGCGGTCAGCCTCAACAACGTCGGCTTCGCGATCGTGGGTCTCTTCGCCGCCACCTGGCTGTGCGCCGTCACCTATTGGAAACTCGCCGGTGTCGAACAGCGTTGGCAGACAGCACAATCCCGCGATACATCGTAGGGCGCGGGGATCCTCGCGGTCCGACGACGAGCATGACGAGGTTGTCGACGTCGGTGACGGCGAACAGCCCGTCGCGGTGGCAGCGAATGCCATTTCTTCCGACGCAGCGCTCCCCTCGGCGAGCGGAGCCCAGGGTTTCCGGTGGTGCCGGATTCGTGACCAGATCCGCCCGGTTAATCCTGGCGGCATGCGTGCCTCCCAACGGCTGACAACCACAGACACGACCGCGGCAAGTGCCCAGCCAAGCAGGACGTCGAAGACGTAATGCTCGGCTGAGTACACCAAGGTAAAAGCCATCACCGGTACGTAAGCCGTGAGCACCACTCGCCAGGCCCAATGAACTCGGCGCCACAGGAATATCGCCACCATGGCCGACAAGGCAGCGTGCACGGACGGTATTGCCGCCACCTGATTCACGCTGGCCTGTCCCTCATCGATCAGTGCCCGCGCGGCGTTGAGATGCAGGGCCCCCCAACCCCGCATCGAGATTCGCTCGACGAAGTCGTGGGCTCCGCTCTGGCTTACGTGCATGGCGCCCAGAAGCCCCCCGTTGGGAACCCCGGCGGCGGAACGCGACATGCAGTCGGGGTGGGATGGACCGCTGGGGAGCTGGTCGGTGGTGCAGCGGGCGGCGGCCCACGGCGGCGCCGCCGGCACGAGCGCATAGAACGCCAGGGCGATAAACCATATGGAGCCGAATCGCTTGACAAACGGTGGCCAGTCGTCCCTGTTACGCAGCCAGACGATTCCCCCGATCGCATACGGGACGATAAACACCGACATGTAGACGGTGCTGATGACTACCTCCCACCATGGCGGGTAAGGCGCTTTGAGGTGTTCCTGCAACCACACAGTCGGCTCGACACCGAAGAACAACCAGCGATCCACGTCGGGTTGGACTTGCCAGAGAGTGGATGCTCCCAGCAGCGGCGCCGCCCCGCGGCTGAAGTCGTACCCGACGAGAACGACCGCAAACGGAAGCCAGTCGCGGACTACAAGCAGCAGCCGACGCTGGCCGATACTTGCCGCGATCAAACCAGCGAAGATGTACACCATCAACAGCTGCCGATCGAAGGCAACGCCCGATGTCGATGTCCTCCACACCACCGCCGCCGCCCAGAGCCCGACCGCCACGCGCCGGGCCAGGGTCAGTCGACGACGTAGCGCGGGGTTGCTGATCCTCGGCACCACCTCGGCGTTGTCCGGAGGCACCACTTCGCGCGCCCAGTCGCGCACGCGGTGTCGACCCGGATGGGTGCTCATGAGCTGCGGCGGCGTGTCAGGGAAGCAGGTTGCGCGGGAACAGGTTGCCAGGCTGGTTGGGGGGCTGGCTCGCTGTAACGGTCACGGTCTGGGTCGCCGTCTGACTCGGCGTCTGGATTGCCGTTTGAGTATCGATTTGGGTCTGGGTCGACGTCTGGACCACCGTCTGAGTATCGATTTGGGTCTGGGTCGACGTCTGGATTGACGTCTGGATTGCCGTTTGAGTATCGATCTGGGTCTGGGTTGCGGTGACCGTGCTAGGGCCGGCATTGGCTGGTGGTGGCGCCGCAGGCGCGCCACCGGACCCGTGAGCGTGGTGAGAGCCACCCGCGGCGGCCGCGGAGGTCGTCGTCGCGGCGGTCGTGGTGCTGGTGATGGTTGTGGTGGTCGGTGCCTTCGTACCGTTTGAGCCGCACGCCACGGCCAGCGGGCCCATGGCGATAGCGGCGCTCAGCCCGATGACAGCTGACACTCGCCGGCAACTGTTCCACCTGCTTGCCTGGTGCGACGGCTTTTCGGTTTCGACATCGGCGCTCGTCATGGATTCAGGTTCGCTTTCGTCGAAGAGCTACGTTTCTCGCCGGGGTTGGCAATCAGGGACGCTTCGCCCCGGCCGCGGGTGCCAGACCGTCCCTGGGCACCAATCATGGTGAGAGGAAAGCTCGCTGGAAACCTGGACGACACGCCGCGATCGGTATCCCTTCAACGGACTCCCAGCTAACGATCAGCACATCCGTATCTCGGCGGTCCAAACGGACAAGACCACCGCGGTAGTGCCACAACGAGTCTGTGGGAGTTGAGGATGAGCAAGAACATCCGACCCTTACCTGCCCTCGTGCGCTAACCGCGCGGCCAGGTCTATGAAGTCTGTGGCCACGATGTCGAACTCGCCTTGGCGATACACCGGGAGCGGTTTGCCGGCGCCATGTTCGAGCGCCCGCACCCCAAACCGGTCGCACCCCAAACCTTGGGGTTACACCAACGGCGCGACGAAACTCACCGCCTGGTCGATGTACGGCGAGGTCTCGTAGCCGGTGTGGGCAGACGGATTCCGGCCCGGAGAGCAGATCGGGTCACCGTCACCGCACACGTCGATGGCCCTGCCGGCGAAGAGGCCGCTGGTCGACAATGGATTGCCGAACTTGGCCGCCGGATTACCGAAGACCGCGACCGCGACGACGTTGCGGGCGGTGGCGGCGGGTAGCGCGGGCGCCGACCCTATGCTGCCGATTCGGTCCCCCAGCGGCGGCACCCCGGCCAGCATCGAGACCGCCGCGGCACCTTGTGAATACCCGCCGAGCACGATCCGGGTCCCCGGGCATTGCGCTGCCATGTTCGCGATGTGAGCGGTCGCGTCGGCTGCCCCGGCCGCCGCGGCCAGAAAGTTGTAGCTCGCCGGATAATCCACCCCATAGGTGCCGAGCGTGCGAGCGCCCAGCTGAGGCTGGAGCGCGTCCGTCAGGGCCTGGCCCACGCGGCCGATGCCGGGCGGCTCGCTGGTGCCGCGGGCGAAGACGATCTCGACATCGGGACACGGATCGGCTGCTGCCGTCCGGGCGGGGCCGCCGGCGATGGATGCCGCTGCGCCGAGCACGGCAGCCGCGACGGCGGCGAAACGAACGTACACACCGGGCAACGTCACGCGGACATACTCACATAGGCGGGCTAACCACGGCCATCGGGTATCCCCTGGGAGAAAATGTCACTACCTTGTCCAGAGCCTCAGATCCAGGGGCCGGGACAATACCTGCTCGTGCGCAACGGCATTCGCCGCAGGTATCCCAACATCCGGTTTCTACTCAGCCACGCCGAGGGTTCGTCGCTTACGCCTCGCACCGGATGGCCGTCTCGATCATGGGCGTCACCGGTCGCAGCCTCGCCGACAGCCTGGACGACTTCTCCAGCTTCTACTTCGACACCGCGCTGTCCTCCAGCGCCGCGGCGCTGCCGACACTCCTCGCGTTCGCCCGGCCCGGGCACGTCACGTTCGGCTCCGACTGGCCCTTCGCCCCTCTTGCGGCGGCACGGCTTTCGCCGCCGGCCTGGACACCTATCCCAACATGGACACAGACACACGCGGCGCCATCGACCGAACCAACGCTCTCGCGTTGTTCCCCCGACTCGGCACAGCGCCGCCGCCGTCGTTAGGTCCCCCATCGAAGAGGTGCGCCACACCGCAAGCCGGGTGGTGATGCGCGGAGTCGCTCGACTACTCAACACCCGGTGAACCCAGTCTCATAGGTCCAGAACGAGGTCGTCGCGCGGAGTGGCACAGCAGATCAGCACCGTTCCGTCGGGCGGCTCCTCCAACGGCGGCTGAACGTAGGACGCGGTGCCGGCTACGACTCCGGTGACACAGGTGTGGCAGACGCCGCTTCGGCACGAGTACCGGGTGGGAACGTCGCACGCGTCGGCAAGTTCTAGAAGGCTGTGGTAATCCGACGACCAGCTGACGGTGAGTCCGCTGCGGGAGAAGGTGATCACCGGTCCGGTCCCGGGCGCACCGGACGGCGGGTGCGGACGGGTGGGGTGCGGTGCGGCGACGACGCCGGGGTTGATCGCGGCCAACGCGCCGAACATCTCGGTGTGGATACGGCCCGAGCTGATTCCGTTAGCTGTCAGGGCATCTCGCATGGCATCCATGAAGCCGGTCGGGCCGCAGAGGTAGACGGTGGCATCAGCAGGCAGGCCGAGTGCGGCGACTGCTGCCCGGTCGAGGCGGCCATGGGTGACGATGTCCCCGTCGCCGGCGTCGGCCGTGTAGAAGACGCGTTGCCGGGCGTGCGGCAGGGACTCGATCAGCGTCGTGACCTCCGCAGCGAAGGAGTGGGTCTGGGGATCGTGGGCCGTGTGCAGCCACCAGATGGGGCGTTCGCTGTGGGCAGCCGCCAGTGCGTGCAGCATCGCCAGCACCGGTGTGGCGCCGATGCCCGCCGAGAGCAGGACGACAGGACTGTTGTCGTGGGTGAGATAGAAGTCCCCCCGCGGTGCGGCGGCTTCCAGCACCGATCCCGACCTGACATTGGCGTGGAGCCAACCGCTGACCCGGCCATGGTCCTCACGTTTGACGCTGATTCGGTATCGGCCGGCGGCGGGGTCTCCGGAGAGGGAGTAGCTGCGCAGGGCTGTCAGGCCGGCGGGATCGGGGATTTTGATGGTCAGATACTGTCCGGGGCGCGGTGCCGGCAGAGAGGTGTGGTCGTCGGCTTCGAGCTCGATCGACAACACGTTCGCACTTTCTGGGTAGGTAGCGCGGACCCGCAGTGGACGAAATCCGGTCCACCCGGGCTCTACCCCGACGGGCGGGGTCGGTGGCGCGACCGAGCTCTCGACGGCGGCGAGCATGTCACGAAACGACTGCTGCCAGCCCGGGCTCAGCGCCGGAACGTCCACCGCCTTGCGGAGCCGCTGGATGTTGCGGCCGGGCAGATACAGCAGCGCGTCGATGTCGGCGACAGTGAGCTCATGGCGGCCGCGCCGGGTCCGCACCACGGCGTCACCGGCTTCGACGTGTCCTTGTGTGATGACGCGGAAGTAGAAGCCGGGGCGGTGGTGAGCGACCAGCAGATTGGGCATGTCAGGCTCGTTCAGGCGCATCCCGACCCGAAAACAGGTAACGCGCGGCTGGCTCACCTCGAACTCGGCCTCTCCGATGCGATACCGGTCTCCGATGCAGACCTCGTCGTCGCCGAGGCCGCTGACGGTGAAGTTTTCACCGAAGTGGCCCGGCCGGAGGTCGTCTCGGCGCAGGTGGGTCTTCCAGAAGTCATACGACTCGGTCTGATACACCATGACGGCCCGTTGCTCCCCACCGTGTCCGGCAAGGTCGCCTTGGCCGTCGCCGTCGATGTTGAGCCGGCGAACCATGACCCGTCCGGCGACGGGGGTTTTCCAGATCCCCGTATAGACGGTCCTACCCTGCCAGTCCACGTTTTCGGGCAGTCCCACGTTGACCGAGACGAGCGTCCCCACCTGATGCCTCCTTGGAATGTCCTTTCAGCGAAGCAGTTAGGGCAGCGGTGCGCCACCCGTCGGCGCGATCATGGCGTAATGGGCGACGACGGGCTGGACGAGCTCTACGGGGTCAAGCCGGAGGACTTCACCGCGCTGCGCAGCAGGCTTGCGGCGGAGGCCAAAGGGCGCGGCGACGTGGGCGCGTCGAAGGCGATCTCCGCCAGCCGGAAGCCGACGACCGCCGCGTGGGTCGTCAACCGGTTGGCGCTAGAAGACAGACAGGCCAAGCGGCGCCTCGCCGACCTCGGCGAGCGGTTGCGTGCGGCGCACGCCGCGATGGACGGCGACCACATCCGGGAGTTGTCCGCCGAGCAACGCACGCTGATCCACGATCTGGCCCGATCCGCATTCGACAGAGCGGGGCTGAAGGACCCGCCCGCCGCACTGCGCGACGACGTCACCGACACCCTGCAGGCGGCGATCGCCGACCCTGACATCGCGGACCGGCTCGGGCGGCTGGCCAAGGCGCAGCGTTATTCCGGTTTTGGCGAGTTAGGTGACACCGCATCGGTTTTCACCGTCACGAACAGTGCCGAGACCGAAATGGAGCCCACGCCGGCGCGCAAGGCGCAGGTCAAGGACACCGCGCGCGAGAAGGCTGCGGTGGCGGCGGCCGAGAAGGCCAGGGGCGAGGCCGACGATGCACTGTCGGAGAGGAAGGCCGAACTCGACGAGGCCCGGCGGCGGCACGGCGAAGCCCGCCGGGCACTGCGCGACGCCGAACGCAAGCTACATGCCGCCGAAGGCGCCCATGAAAAGGCCGAGAAGGCCCGCCGCGCCGCCGTGGAACGGGTCAAGGAAGCGCAGGCGCGGCTGCGGTCCAACCGGCACTGAATCGTGTCGACCACATCGGGCACGCCTGGTTTTGTAGGTGTGGGTTGGCCGACAACCAACTGTGCCGCGTGGCCCGCACCGCCATCACGCGCCGCTGCCGGCGCCGCGGATGGCTACCGCGCCGGATCGCAGCACGTCGGCCAGCTCGGCGGGCAGGTAGCCCTGCGCGGCCAGCCGGGGCAGCACGCCGCCGCTCGCGATGATGTCGAGGACGAGGTCCGGCAGCATGGGCACCGTCCCCGACGCGCCGGATGTCTCGTTGCGCCAGGTTCCGTCGCCGAGGTCGAACGTGCCGGTGTCGCCGTCGCTGAACAGTGATGTCGCGCCCGGCACGGTCATCGCCGGAAGGCCCGCGTTGACCGCATTGCGGAAGAACAGCGAGTTGAACTCCTCGGCCACCAGCCCGGCAATGCCCAGCTCGGCGAACAATGCGGCGACCGGCCGCGACGAGCCGACGCCGAAGTTCTTGCCCGCCACCACGATGTCGCCCGGTGTCACCTGATCCGTCCAGCCCGGCCGCACCTCGTAGAAGATGTGCCTGGCCGCCTCCGGCGGATCCATCTTGATCGCGAACCCCGGGTACATCGCATCGGTGTCGAGGTCGTCGCCGAACACCCAGACGCGTCCGGTGATGCGCAGGCTCATGCGGTCACGCTCCTCGGGTCGGTGATGTAGCCGGTGACGGCCGAGGCCGCGACGGTGGCCGTCGACGCCATGAAGATCTCCGCCTCGGCGCTACCCATCCGGCCAGTGAAGTTGCGAGTGCTGGAGGTGACGCACACTTCGCCGGGGCCGACGACGCCCATGTGGTAGCCGAAGCAGGCGCCGCAGGTGGCATTCGTGACGACCGCCCCTGCCTCGGCGATGTCCTGCAGGTATCCCCGCCGCATCGCTTCGCGATACACGGCCTGGGAGGCGGGCGTGACCAGCAGCCGGACACCCGGGGCCACGGTCCGGCCGCGCAGCACGCCCGCGGCGATCTCGAGGTCTTCGAGCTGGCCGTTGGCGCATGAACCGATGAAGGCCTGATCCACCTTGCGCCGTTCAAGCTGCGACACCGGCAGCCCGTTGCGGCTGACCGTACCCGGGCGCGCCACGTACGGTTCCAGCGAACTGAGGTCCACGCGGCGGACCTCGCGATAGTGAGCGTCCGGATCAGGCTGTGCCGCGTCGTAATCAGCGACACCGACACCCTGCAGGTAATCGCGCAGCACATCATCGACCTCGAAGGTGGAAAAGTCGGCCGACACCTCGGCGCCCTGTGTCGCGATGGTGCGCCGGTCGTGCATCGCGATCCCGCCGAGCCCGGGTCCGCCATACTCGAGGTTGTGGTTCGTCGCGTCGCCGTACGCGTTGGCGATATGAAGGAAGATGTCCTTTCCGCTGACCACGCCGGGTTTGACACCCTGGAGTTCGTACCGGATCGTCGGCGCGACCTGAAACCAGGTGCTGCCGGTGCACATGATGGAGTACACCTCCGCGGGTCCCAGCCCGCGCGCCGCGTTGTTGTAGGCACCTGCCGCGCAGGTGTGGGAGTCTGTGCAGGCCAATACTTCTCCCGGCCGCGCCAGCCCGTTCTCGGCGATGACTTGATGGCAGATGCCGTGGCGGCCGACGTCGTAGAACCGGGTGATGCCGAAGTCCGCGGCGAACTTGCGCGCCTTCGTGCCGCCCGCCGCATCTTTGATAGTCGGGGCCGGCACGGCGTGGTCCATCACGATCGCGAGCTTGTCGGGATCATGGATGCGGTTCGGCTGCAACCACATAGTCGCGAATTGCAGATCGATCAGCACAGTCATGTCGACCTCGACGACCACGGTGTCGCCAACCGCGACGGTCGGTTGCCCGGCCTTCGCGGCCAGTATCTTCTCGATGATGGTCATCCCCATGAGCGCGCACCCTTCTCGGCATAGCGTCGGTCGATCGCGGCCCACTCGGCCATTCCGACGAGGTTGAAGAAGTCTTCCGGCGAGGCCGGGAGATGCTCGGCGGGATCGCTGCCGACGAGCTCGCACATGGCCTGCAGCGCCCCGAAAGTGGCGCGCGCCAGCGCGTCGCCAGGATGAATCGCGATGGCGTAGCCCAACTCCTGCAGCCGGGCAGCGGACTGCAGGGGGGTGAGGCCGCCGACGACAAGATTGATCAACAACGGCGCGTCGACCTCGCGGGCGATGCGCTCGATCTCGTCGGCGCCCCGAGGGGCCTCGACGAAGATGACGTCGGCGCCGGCCCGTGCGTAGCGATTCGCCCGCGTAATCGCTTCGTCCAGACCGAGCGGGCCGCGCGCATCCGTGCGTGCGATCACGAGAAGATCCTCGTCGGAGCGGGCGTCGAGGGCCGCGGCGAGTGTCTGCTCGAACTCGGCGGCGCCGACGACCTCCTTGCCTTCGAGATGGCCACATCGTTTCGGGAATGCCTGGTCTTCGAGCTGGATGGCCGCGACACCGGCGGCGTCGTATTGACGAACGGTGCGGACCACGTTGATCGGCGCGCCATAGCCGGTATCGGCGTCGGCGATCAGTGGGACGTCGCCCAGCACGCCGACCAGCACGCGGGCGCGCTCGGCCATCTCGGTCTGGGTGACAAGCCCGATGTCGGGCAGCCCGAATCCGGATGCCGCCACACCCGCGCCGGTCAGGTAGGCCGCCGCCTGTCCGGTACGTCGGGCCAGGTGCGCCGAAATGCCGTCGAACACACCGGCTGCCACGATCAGCTCGCCGCGGTCGAGCAGATCGCGCAGGGTCTGGCGCGCAGGTGTCGTCACCATGAGTCCCCTCAATCCAGGGCGCCGGAGACCGGCGCGGCGAGTAGGTCGACGAGGCGACCGACATCGTCGAGATCGTCGAGGCCGAGAACGGCGCGCTCGATTGCCCGGGCACGGTCGGGGCCGGTGACCCGGTCGGCCAGCGCATGGAACTTGGCGACCAGCTCCCCGTTGGCGACGGGGTCCGCCGGCGCGCCGTGCGGCTGGTCGACACGGGCGTGCTCGACGGTGCCGTCCTCCATCGTGACCTGCAGGTCGGTGCGGAAGCGTTGGGTGACGGGCGCATGCGTGCGCGACCCGTCGAGGCGGACATCGGTGCAGTCGATCAGTCTCCAGATGTCGTCGGCGTCGAGCCGTGCCGGGGTGAACTGCTCGGGCAGCACATCGCCATCCAATAGTGCCGCGGCGGTGACGTATCCGATGTTCATCTGCGCGCCGATCGGTGTGAGCGGGCGTTCGGGCCGCCACCAGCCGTGCTTGTAGACGGTATCGCCGACGGTCAGCCGTATCGCGCGGATGTGTCGCGGATCCAGCGTGGGACGCAGCCGGCGGGCCGCATCTATCGCGCCGTGCAGCCCGCCCATCGCGGCGTAGGACTTCACCATGATGATCGAGGTCTCCCATCGGCGGCCGAGCCCGTCGGTCAGTGCGGCCGGGTCGGGGTCGTGGCCCTCGCCGAAAACGCTGAGGAATCCGCCGTAATCGCGTTCGAAGACCCGCTTGATACCGGTGTAGCCGTGGGCGGCGAGCCCGGCGGCGTAAAGGCCATTGCGGGCCGCGAACCCGTGCTGCATGCGCTTGCTCATCGCTTCGTATTGGGCGGCCATCAGTCCCGATGACTGTGTGGCCGCGAGTCCGAGCGCGTCTTCCAGCTGGGCCGGGGGGAGAGCGCGCAGCTTGCCCGCCGCCATCGCGGCGGAGTGCGTGCCGAACACCGGCCCGGAATGCCAACCGCGGTCGAGCATTTGGGCGCCGTGCAACGTGTAGCCGACGCGGGGTCCGACCTCGAAGCCGGTGATTGCCGCGAGCAGGAGGTCAGCGCCCGGGGTGCCCGACGGCGCCGTCGACAGCAGTGCGGGCAGCACCAGCGAGCAACTGTGGAGTGGGGCAAGGGGATGGAAGTCATCGAGTTCGAAGCCCTGGATGTAGGTGCTGTTGAGCAGCGTCGCGGCGGGCGCGGCTGCGGTGCGTCCAGTACCGATGACCGCGGTGCCACCGGCCCCGTCAATGTCTAGGACGGCTTCGGTGGCCACCCGTGACCACGGAAGCTGTGAGCCGATCAGCGCGCAGCCCAGGCCGTCGAGGATGAGGTGCTTGGCGCGGTCGACGACGTTGGTGGGGACGTCGTCGAGGGTGAGGCCGTGGACCCAGGTGGCCAACGCGCCGGTGGGTCCGGCCGGATCGGTGGCGGGGGCGACGACGTCGGCCGATGAAATAGTCATGTTGTTTTGGCGGCGTTCTCCTGGTCGACCACCGCGACCTTCTTGCCGCGGCTGGTCAACTCATGGGTGGCGACCAGGCCGGCCAGCCCGCCGCCGATCACGATGACGTCTGCGTCCATCGATGAGAGTCCTCCAAGAGCGGATCGGGCGGTAAGGCGCAAACCTACAGTCTGCCCGGCGGCGGTGACCGGTCAGTGGCCGGCGCCCCCGGAGTTCTCGCCTCGGTTGACTCGTTTGACGAACAGCGCGAGGACCGTGCCGAGGGCGGCGGCTGCGGCGGCGACGACCATCGACGTGTGCAGCCCGAACATGAAGGCGCTGTGGCTGCCGTTGGCGACCGCTGTCGACAGCGGTGTCGGCATTCCCGGGATGGTCGGCGCCACACCCTGGGCCACAAGCTCTTTGGCGGCGGACAGCTTCGCGGCGATCGGCGCGGGCGTGCCCGCGTTGGTGAGCTCACCGACCAGCACCGAGCCGACGCGACTGCTGAGCACCGAGCCGAGGATCGTTGTGCCGAGCACCCCGCCGAGCTGCACCGCGGTGCTTTGCAAGCCCCCGGCCACCCCGGCGTCGTCGACGCCGGCGTTGCCCACGATCGCGTCCGAACTCGCCGTCAGAACCAGGCCGATGCCGGCGCCGAGCAGGACGAACGCCGGCCACAGCGCGTGGTAGCCGGAGTCGGCCCGCAGGCAGGTCATCGAGAACAGCGCCGCGGCCACGGCCGCGAGCCCGGCAACCATCGACGGACGGGGCCCGAACTTCTCGGTGAGAAGCCCGCTGAGCGGTGCCGTCACCATCAACGTCAAGCTCAGCGGCAACGTGCGCACACCGGCCTCGATCGGGCTGAAACCCTGGACGTTCTGCAGGTAGAGCGTCATGAAGAACAACGCACCGAACAGGGCGAAGAAATTGATCACGACGACCGCGGTGCCGATCGACAGCGATCGATCAGCGAACAGGCGCATCGGCAGCAGCGGTTCGGTGGCGCGCAGCTCGATCAGCACGAATGCCGCAACCGCGGCGAGGCCGACCAGGATGAACCCGAGCGTCCGCCCGGCCAGCCATCCCCAGTTCTGCGCCTTGATCAAGCCGAACACGATCAGGAACAGGCCACCGCTGAGTGTCGCGATGCCGGGGATGTCGAGGCGCGGGTCGGCGCCGCTGCGGCTTTCCGCGATCGCGAGCCCGCCGATCAGCAGCGCGGCCGCCGCGATCGGCGCGTTGATATAGAAGACCGATTGCCAGCTGACGTGCTCGACCAGCAGCCCACCGACGATCGGGCCGGCCGCGATCGACACGCCGGACGCCGCGCCCCAGATACCGACGGCGGCGTTCAGCTTTTCCGGCGGAAACGTGCTGCGCACGATCGCCAGCGTGCTCGGCATCAGCAGGGCCCCGAAAACGCCCTGCAGTGTGCGCAACGCGATGACACCGGCGACCGTCCCGATCACGCCGATGCCCACCGAGGTCGCCGCGAACCCGGCGACACCAACGAAGAACATCTGTCGACGGCCGAACCGGTCGCCCAGCTTCCCGCCGAAGATCAGCAGCGACGCGAGCGCCAGCATGTAGGCATCGGTGATCCACTGCAGATCGGCCAGCGATGCGTGCAGATCGGCGCCGATGCGGGGGTTGGCGATGGCGACGACGGATGCGTCCAGGCCGACCATGATCACGCCGATCGACACGGCCGCCAACGTCCACCACGGGTTGCCGCGGATCGCGCTCGGACTGGTGAGCCGGTGCCGGCCGCTCGCCGACGTCGGCGGGCTTGTCGTGATGAGCGCCATGTTTGCTCCATTCTATATGTGGAGGATTACTACCACTTACTCCTCTCGAACATACGCAAATGTGGATGCACTCCTCCACTTGTGGAGGTAGTCTGGAGCTGTGATTTCAAGCGCAGCGCCGCGCGAAAAGGGAGCCAGGCCACTTCGCGCCGACGCCAAACTGAACCGCGACCGGATCCTGGCCGCCGCCGCCAAGTTGTTCGCCGAGCGGGGGCTCTCCGTGCCGCTGGAGGAAATCGCAGACTGCGCCGGGGTGGGTGTGGCGACGCTGTATCGGCGCTTCCCGACCCGCGCCGATCTGGCGGCGGCGGCATTCGAGCGCAGCATCTCCCGCTACACCGAGGCCGTCGACCGCGCACTGGCCAATCCACGACCCTGGGACGGGTTCCGGGCGTTGATCTTCGACCTTTGCGAACTGCAAGCCAACGACGCCGGCATGCGAGATCTGCTGACCACCGCATTTCCCAGCAGCCCGGAGATCGAGGAACGCACCAAAGCGGCCGTCGAGAAGGTCAAGGTCCTGATCACACGGGCGCAGGAGGACGGCAGCCTGCGGCCCGACGTGGTCATGGCCGACCTGGTCGTGATGCTGCTCGCCAACGCGGGCGTGCTGAAGGCCACGGGCAACGCCGCTCCCGACGCGTGGCGCCGCTTCGCGGCGCTGATGGTGGACAGTTTCCGGGCACAGCCGGACGCGCCGCTGCCGCCGGCGCCACACGAGCAGCAACTGCGCCGCTCGATCGCACTGCTGACCGGGGAGCGCAACACTTAGCTGTCGGCAATCGGTCGGCGCCTGTTCGCGTCGACGTAACCGTCGGCCAGCCCCAGGTCGGGCAACCTGTGGGCAGGCCGACGAGGGGACGACCGTCATGACCGTCGCGGAACTGACACCGACACCAGGCGTCACGGGTGCCGCGTCGTCCGGCGCAGACGTCGCCCTGGAGTTCGGCGGACGCTTCCGATTCGGCATCGACCAATGGGCATACGTTCCGTTCGACGTACCCCCCGGGGTGCGACGCATCCGGGTAAGCACCTCGCACGATCGGTTCTCACTTTTCGGTGTTGCCCGAAATGTCCTTGATCTGGGCATCTTCGGCCCTGCCGGTCATGATCTCGGAAACACCAGCGGGTTCCGGGGCTGGTCCGGTGGCGCCCGCAGCGGCTTCACGGTGTCAGCAGGCGACGCGACGCCCGGCTACCTCGCCGGCCCGATCGATCCGGGCCGGTGGGCGCTTGCCCTCGGCCCGGTGGTGCTCAATCCGCTGGGCATGGGATGGCAGGCGCGAATCGTGCTGGAACACGGCGCGGCAGCGCGGAGCTGGACTCCAGCCGCGCGGCCTGCGCACGGCGTGTCCCCACGTGGCCCGGGCTGGTACCGCGGCGACCTGCACCTGCACACCGTCCACTCCGATGGCCGCCACGAAGTCGCTGACCTGGCCGCCGCCGCGCACGCCGCCGGGCTGGACTTCATCGTGTCCACCGACCACAACACCAACGCCGCCAACCGCGAATGGCAGACCTCGGATACCGACGGGCTTCTGGTCGTGGCGGGCGAAGAGGTCACCACCCGGCACGGGCACTGGCTGGCCGTCGGGTTGCCGGCCGCGGGGTGGGTCGACTGGCGTTATGCGCCAACGGATGACGTGTTTTCCCGCTACGCCTCGCAGGTATGCAGTGACGGCGGCATCGTGGTCGCCGCGCATCCGGCGGTGCCGATGCCGGGCTCCGCGTGGGAGTTCGGTTATCAGGGCGTCGACGCCGTCGAGGTGTGGAACGGCAGGTGGAACGTCGACGACGAAGTCTCGCTGCGGATCTGGCACCGGCTTCTGCGGCAGGGCCGACGCGTGGCCGCCGTCGGCGGCAGCGACTCCCACGGCCCGCACCAACCGGTCGGAAGGCCGCAGACCGTCGTGCACGCCGACGAATTGTCGACGTCCGCGCTTGTCGAGGCGCTGCGCGGCGGCCGCTCCTACATCGCCGAGTCATGCGCTGTGACCGTGGATCTGACCGCCTCGTGTGCCGACGGCGGCGAGACTTCGACCGCCGGCCCGGGGCAGACCCTGGCGGCGCCGCCCGACGGGGCAGTCACCGTCTGCGCCGCGGTGAGCGGCGCGCCGGGCAGCCGCCTCGCGCTCATCACCGGCTCCGGCTGCGTCGGCACCGCCAACGTCGACGGGTCGGGCACGGGCCGCCTCGTGTGGACCACCGCCGGCGCCGCAGCGCGGTTCGCCCGCGTGGAGGTGCGGCGGCCGGCGCGCGGCGGCATCCGCTCGATGGTTGCGCTGACCAATCCCGTTTGGCTCGGCCCCTAGCGCGCGGAGCGCTCGCCGGGAATCCTGTGAGCAGGGCCGGATCAGGAGCGCGATGTTCGATAAGCCGTTCGGGCGCCGCACGCTGTTGCGTGGTGCCGGTGTGCTCGGCGCCGCGTCGTTCGTCCCGTGGGCGTCGGCCTGCACCGGCGCCGACAGCGATGCGCTGACCTTCTTCTTCCAGGCCAATCCCGAAGAGGCCGACGCGCGGATGCGCATCATCGGCGAGTTCAGCCGCAGGCATCCCGACATCCGGTTGCGGACAGTATTGTCCGGGCCCGACCCGATGCAGCAGATGTCCACTTTCTGCGCGGGCGGCAGATGTCCTGATGTGCTGATGGCGTGGGAATTGACCTACGCCGGGCTCGCGGATCGCGGCGTACTGCTGAACCTGGACAGCATGCTGTCGCAGGACCGAAGCTTCGCGGCGCATCTGAAGGCCGACAGCATCGCGTCGCTGTACGAGACGTTCACCTTCAACGGCGGCCAGTACGCCTTCCCGGAACAGTGGTCCGGAAACTTCCTGTTCTACAACAAGCGGCTGTTCGCCGACGCCGCCGTCGATCCGCCGCCCGGCCGGTGGGACCAGCCATGGAGTTTCGCCCAGTTCCTCGACGCCGCCCGCGCGCTGACCAAACGTGACCGATCCGGCAAGGTGACCCAGTGGGGCTTCGTCGACACGTGGGTTCCCGCCTACTCGGCCGGATTGTTCGGGATGAACAACGGCGTCGCGTGGTGCGCTCCGCGGATGAATCCCGCGCATTTGCACTTCGATGACGGCGCGTTCATCGACGGCATCCAGTTCTACGCGGACCTGGCCGTCAAGCACCGCGTCGCACCCACCGCGATCGATGCGCAGTCCATCTCGACCATGGACCTGTTCTCGGCCGGCAAGGCGGCGATGGCGATGGGCGGCCACTGGCGATATCAAACCTTCGTGCGCGCCCAGGATCTGGACTTCGACATCACCGTCCTGCCGGTCGGCCCGGAAGGTCAGCGCGCGCAATCCGATATCGGCACAACCGGTCTGGCCATTGCGGCGAGCAGCCCCCGCAAGGAGCAGGCGTGGGAGTTCGTAAAGTTCGCGACAGGACCGGTCGGGCAGGCCATGATCGGGGCATCCGGGCTTTTCGTGCCGGTGCTGCGCTCCGCGATCCACTCCGCCGGTTTCACCGACGCCCACAGCAGGATCCGCAATCTGAGTGTGCTCACCGACGGGCCCGACCATTCGGGCTACCTGCCGGTCACCCCGGCATGGGAGAAGATCAACGCCCTGATCGACCGCGCCTTCGGGCCGGTTCTGCGGGGTAGTCGGCCGGCCACGTCGCTGGAGACCGGACTGGCCCGCGACATCGACAAGGTGCTGCGCAACCCATGACGTCAAGCAGACGGCGCGCGTGGGCGGGACGCCTGTTCGTAGCCCCGAATCTTGCCGCGCTCGCCGTGTTCATGCTCTTCCCGCTCGGCTTCTCGCTGTACATGAGCGTTCAGAAATGGGATTTGTTCACCCCCGCGAGATTCGTCGGCGCGGCGAATTACCACCGCCTGCTCACCGCGGATCCGCTGTTTGTGATCGCGCTGCGCAACAGCGTGGTGTTCACGGTCGGGACAATCGTGCCGACGGTGCTGATCAGCCTGGGCGTGGCCGGCATTCTGAACCGGAAGCTCAAGGGCATCAGCATCTTTCGTACTGTCATCTTCTTGCCGCTGGCCGTGTCGTCGGTTGTGATGGCGGTCGTGTGGCAGTTCGTGTTCAACGTCAACGACGGCCTGCTCAACACCCTGCTCGGGTGGATCGGGATAGGTCCGGTCCCGTGGCTGATCGATCCGAGATGGGCGATGGTGTCGCTGTGCACGGTCAGTGTGTACAAGAGCGTGCCGTTCGCCACCGTCGTGTTGCTGGCCGCGATGCAGGGTGTTCCGGAAACGCTCTACGAGGCGGCGAAGATCGACGGGGCCGGAGAGATACGACGGTTCTTCCTCATCACGGTGCCGCTGATCCGCGGGGCTTTGTCGTTCGTGGTGGTCATCTCGATCATCAACGCATTCCAGGCTTTCGACCTGGTCTATGTCCTCACCGGCGGGAACGGCGGACCCGAGACCGGGACCTACGTTCTGGGCATCATGCTCTTCCAGCACGCGTTCGCGTTCCTTGACTTCGGCTACGCGTCGGCGTTGGCGTGGGTGATGTTCGCGATCCTGCTCGTGGTAACGGTGCTGCAACTGCGGTTCGCGCGCCGCATCGCCCTGGAGGATTGATGTCCGGACTGACCGAACGGGTGATCAAGGCCAACGCCGTGCGGGCGTGCGCGCTGTATGCGGCGATGATCGTCATCGCGTGGTGCGCGTTGTTCCCGATCCTGTGGGCACTGTCGGGGTCGTTGAAGAACGAAGCCGAGGTAAGTGAGCCCTCGCTGCTCCCCGCACGCCCGCACTGGTCCAACTACGGCGAGGTGTTCTCGTTGATGCCGTTCTGGCGGATGTTACTGAACACAGTGCTGTACGCCGGATGCGTCACGGTCGGTCAGGTGTTCTTCTGCTCGCTGGCCGGATATGCCTTCGCGCGGTTGAAGTTCCGGGGGCGCGACACGATCTTCGTTCTGTACCTGGCCACGCTGATGGTACCGCTGACCGTGACCGTCATTCCGCAATTCGTTCTGATGCGTGTTTTCGGATGGACCGACACCCCGTGGGCAATGATCATCCCCGGGCTGTTCGGCAGCGCGTTCGGCACCTACCTCATGCGCCAGTTCTTCCTCACGCTGCCAACGGATCTCGAGGAGGCGGCGATCCTCGACGGCTGTTCGCCGTGGCAGATCTACTGGCGGATTCTGCTGCCCCACACCAAACCTGCCGTCGTGGTGCTCGCGGTGCTGACATGGGTGAACGTGTGGAATGACTTCTTGTGGCCGCTGGTGATAATTCAGCGCAAAGGCATCGCCACGCTGACACTGGGACTGGTATGGATGCAGGGACAGTACGTATCGAGGTGGCCTGTGCTGATGGCGGCATCGATCCTCATCCTGCTCCCGCTGCTGGCCGTATACGCGGTCGCTCAGCGGGCCTTTCTGCGCGGCATCACCGTCACCGGGTTCGGCGGCCGGTAACCATGGCATCGGTGAGCTTCGAGCAGGCGACGCGGCGTTACCCGGCAACCGACCGGCCGGCGGTGGATCGCCTGGACCTCACCGTCGGTGACGGCGAGCTGCTCGTGCTGGTGGGTCCGTCGGGGTGCGGCAAGTCGACGGCGCTGCGCATGGTCGCCGGGCTGGAGCCGGTGGATTCCGGGCGCATCCGCATCGGTGGACGCGACGTCACGCATGCCGACCCCAAGGACCGCGACACCGCGATGGTCTTCCAGAACTACGCGCTCTATCCGCACATGACCGTCGCGCAGAACATGGGCTTCGCGTTGAAGATCGCCAGACTGCCCAGGGCACAGATGCGCGACCGGGTGCTGGAGGCCGCGCGGCTGCTGGACCTGCAGCCGTACCTGGACCGCAAACCCAAAGACCTCTCCGGTGGCCAACGTCAGCGCGTCGCGATGGGACGGGCGATCGTGCGCCATCCGCAGGTCTTCCTGATGGACGAGCCGCTGTCCAACCTCGACGCCAAGCTGCGGGTGGAGACCCGCAACGAGATCGCGGCGCTGCAGCGACGGCTGGGCACCACGACCGTCTACGTCACCCACGACCAGGTTGAGGCCATGACCATGGGCAGCCGGGTTGCGGTTCTGAACTACGGCGTGCTCCAACAGTGCGCGCCGCCCCGGGAGCTCTACCGCGATCCCGCCAACGTGTTCGTGGCCGGGTTCATCGGTTCACCGGCGATGAACCTGCTCACCCTGCCCATCCGCGACCACTCGGTGGCGCTCGGCGACTGGCTGGTCGCGGTGCCGCGCGATGTCTCCGACAACGCCGGGGAGGTGGTCGTCGGCATTCGGCCCGAGCATTTCGAGGTGGGTGCCCTGGGGGTGGAGATCGAGGTCGACGTCGTCGAAGAGCTCGGCGCCGACACCTACCTGTACGGCCGAATCACCGGCGCGGACGGTGCGGTCGGTCAACGCGTGGTCGCCCGCGCAGGGTGGCGTGACCCGCCGACGCGCGGCAGCCGCGTACGGCTGCGACCCGAGGCGGACCACGTCCACTTCTTCGCGACCGACGGCCGGCGCATGCAGTGATCGGTCCCCGGACCACGGGGCATCGGTTTCGCATTGCCCGTTCGGCGCCGACTTAAACACCCACGGCTGTTGCCAGGAATCAAAACCCTTTGTCCGGGCCGAAATTCGACCGGATGCGGGCTCCGCACTATGGTCGTGAGGGGTGGGGAGGTGTTGTGGATGTTGTCACCGTATGAGGGATCGCGCGTCGGGACGATGTTCGGGCCGTACGAACTGCGGTCGCTGATCGGCGTCGGCGGGATGGGTGAGGTTTACCGCGCCTACGACACGGTCAAAGATCGGATGGTCGCGGTCAAGCTGCTACGTGCCGAGATGGCAGCCGACCCGTGCTTTCAGGAGCGATTCCGGCGCGAGTCCCGAGTCGCGGCCCGGCTGCAGGAGCCGCACATCATCCCGGTGCATGACTGGGGCGACATCGGCGGCGTCCTCTACATCGACATGCGCCTGGTCGAAGGCACCAACCTCAAGGATGTGCTGAGACAACATGGGCCGCTCGATCCTGGCCGGGCCGCCCCGATCATCACCCAGGTCGCCTCGGCGCTGGACGCCGCGCACGCCGATGGCCTGGTGCACCGGGACATCAAGCCGGAGAACGTGCTGCTCACGTCCAATGACTTCGCCTACCTGGTGGACTTCGGCATCGCCCACGCCGGCGGCGACAGCGGACTGACGATGACCGGGGCCGCGATCGGATCCTGCGCGTACATGGCCCCCGAACGGTTCACCGGCGGGCAGGTGGGTCCGCGGGTGGACGTCTACGCGCTCGCGTGCCTCCTGCACGAATGCCTCACCGGCAGGCCGCCCTTCCCGGTGAGCGACTTAGGCCAGCTGATGAGCGCCCACATGCTGTCCCCGCCGCCGCGGCCCAGCGTCGCGCGACATGGCCTGCACCCCGGTTTCGACAACGTCATCGCCCGCGGGATGGCCAAGAAACCCGCGGCGCGATTCCCGTCGGCCGGTGACCTCGCCGGCGCCGCGACTGCCGCGGCCGCGGCGCCCCCGTCGGCGAGTCGCGCCGATCCTCACCGCCCGCCGCCGGCCACGCGGCAGTTCTCGGCGGTCTACCCGAACCTGTCCGGAACGGGACACACCCCGTACGCCGCACACCCGCACATACCGGCGAAACCTATCGCCGCCAGGCGGGGAGTCGGGCGGGGGCAGATGCTGCTGGCGGGGGCGGCGGCGGGGGCGCTCGCAGTGGCGGCATTGATCGCGGCGTTTCTGATTCTGGGCCACGACAACCCGCCCGACGCGACCCTCGCCGCACCGCCCACCCCAAGCGCGACCGAATCCACGGCGACGACCGCCACCACCGAACCGACAACCACGGAAACGAGCCGCCCGGCGCCGACCTCCGTGCAACCCCTTGCCAGCCTGCCCGGCGCCGATGCGCAGGGCTTCGTGGGCTCCTACGCCCGCTGCGACCCGGGAAGTGTTCCGGCGGTGATGGCCCAGACCACCAAATCTCAGGTGGTGGTCTGCCAAACGGCACCCGGAAACTTCTATTACCGGGGCGTGCGACTCAGCGACGCGTGCCAGCATCCAACTCGCCAATGCGATGCGCTCAACCGACGGGTTTGACGTCACCAACCCGGTCGACGGAACCCGGTATCAGGTGCGGCCGAACGCCGTGGCCATCATCCAACCCGATGGTCGGGCCGATTCGGAGCCGGTGGTCCAGTACACGGCGAGCTGACGAAGTTCACGATGAGACGGCCCAGGTGTTCGCCCTGCTGCTCCTGGACGAAATGGCCGGCGCCGGTGATGGTCGTGTGGTCCTGCCCGACCGCACCGGGTATCCGTTCCCGGAACACCGCGTCCCACCCACGGGTCGCGGGATCGCTGTCGGAATAGGCGGTGAGGAACGGCCGCCGCCACCGTTCGAGCGCCGCCATCGTGGCTCGTCCTATCGCTGCGCCCGGGTCGTTGCGAGTCAGGGGAACAAGCGCCGTCAGCCGGCGCAGGCCGGCCTTGTAGGACGGATCCGGGAACGGCGCGTCGTAGGCGGCGAGCACGTCGGCGGGAAGCGGACCCGAAACGGCATTGACGAACAAGCTGGGGACGATGTCGGGGGCGCGCTGATAAAACATCACGTAGTCGACGAGTTGCTCCTGAAGCATCACGCGGCCATCGCCCACCCCGTGGGCGGCCCACGCCAGCTTGCCGGCCAACCCGGGGTCACAGGTATGCAACATGGTGTTGGTCGCCACGACCCGCGCGAACCGGTCAGGATCACGGGCCAACACACTCAAACCGATCGGCCCGCCCCAGTCCTGGACGACCAGGGTCACCGCGCGCAGATCCAGAGCGCTGACGAAGCCGTGCAGCCAGTCGATGTGGCGCCGGAAGGTGTAGTCGGTGGGCTCGGTGAGCTTGTCCGAGCGGCCGAAACCGATGTTGTCCGGGGCGATGGCCCGCAGGCCCGCGTCGGCGAGCACCCCGATGACCTTGCGATACAGATACGACCACGTGGGTTGGCCGTGGACGAGGACGACGACCGGCCCGTCTACAGGACCGGCGTCGACGTAATGCATCCGGACGGGTGCGACCCCTTTGGTGTCGACCTGAACGTAGTGCGGTTCGAACGGGTAACCCGGCAAGCCGGCGAACCGCTCGTCGGGAGTTCTCAGCACACCCATCGCAGTGCCCCACTTCGGCCACGAGACGTCACCACCCAAGCCTGCACCGACGAGCGACGAGCGGAGACGTCGGCTCCGGTGCGCCGGCACGGCCAGGGTGTTGCGGCGGGAGCCGGGGTAGGTTCAGGCGCCGGCCCTCACCCGCGCGGCGGCGGAGTCGGGCATCGGCTCGTAGCGGATGAAAGAGCGGGTGAAGGAACCGGCACCGTGGGAGAGCGAGCGCAGGTCGATGGCGTAGCGGGTCAGTTCGATCTGGGGGACTTCGGCCCGCACCAAAGTGCGTTCGTCGCCGACGTTCTCGCTGCCCAGGAGGCGGCCGCGCCGTCCGGACAGGTCGCTCATCACCGCGCCGACGAGGTCGTCGGGGACCACCACCGAGACCTCGTCGACCGGCTCGAGCAGGCTCACCCTGGCCGCGGCCGCGGCCTCGCGCAGCGCCAGCCCGCCCGCCATCTGAAACGCGAAGTCCGACGAATCGACGCTGTGTGCCTTCCCGTCGAACAGCGTGACCCGGATGTCGACCATCGGGTACCCCGTGTCGACACCCTTCTCCATCTGCGCACGCACGCCTTTCTCCACGCTGGGGATGAACTGCCGGGGCACTGCGCCGCCGACCACCTTGTCGACGAACTCGAACCCGGATCCCTCCGGCAGGGGCTCCACTTCGATGTCGCAGACGGCGTACTGGCCATGCCCGCCGGACTGTTTGACGTGCCTGCCGTGGCCCTTCGCGGTGCCGGCAAAGGTTTCGCGCAGCGGAACACGGACATCGACCGTGTCGACCTTGACGCCGTAGCGGTTGGCCAGCGCGTCGAGCACCACACCGGAGTGCGCCTCACCCATGCACCAGAGCACGATCTGGTGTGTTTCCTGGTTCTGCTCGATGCGAAGCGTCGGGTCTTCGGCCGCCAACCGAGCCAACCCGACCGACAGCTTGTCCTCGTCGGTCTTGGCGCGCGCCTGCACGGCGATGGGCAGCAGCGGCTCCGGCATCGTCCAAGGCTTGAGCACAAGCGGCTCGGCCTTCTCGGACAGCGTGTCACCTGTTTCCGCGCGGGTCAGCCGTCCGATCGCGCAGATGTCGCCGGCCACCACGGAAGACGCGGGGCGCTGCTGCTTGCCGAGCGGAAACGACAACGGCCCGATGCGTTCGTCCTCGTCATGGTCGGCGTGGCTGTTCCCCGAACCGAAGAACGACGAAAAATGGCCCGACACGTGCACCGTCGCGTCGGGCCTGATCGTCCCGGAGAACACCCGGACCAGACTCACCCTGCCGACGTAGGGATCCGCCGTCGTCTTGACCACCTCGGCCAGCAGCGCACCGTTCGGGTCGCACGCGAGGTTGTTGCGGGCGGCGCCGTGCGGCGTGAACACCTCGGGCAGCTGATGCTCGAGGGGAGACGGAAAGGCGCTGGTGACGATCTCGAGCAGCTCCTGCGTGCCGACGCCGGTGCCGCTGCAAACCGGGATCACCGGGAAGAACGACCCGCGGGCCACCGCCTTCTCCAGGTCGTCGATCAGCACCGACTGGTCGATCTCCTCGCCACCGAGATAGCGCTCCATGAGCGTCTCGTCCTCGGATTCCTCGATGATTCCCTCGATCAGCATGCCGCGCAGTTCCTCGATCTGACCGGCGTAGGTGGGGTCGGGTTGCCGCGTCGTGCGGCTGCCGTCGGAGTACCCGTAGTGGGTCTGGGAGAGCAGCCCGATCAGACCGCTGCCCGCGGGCAGATAGACCGGCAGAACCTTGTCGCCGAATGCGTCCTGGGCGGCCGCGAGCGCGTTCTCGTAGTTGGCCCGCGCGTGGTCGAGTTTCGTGATCACCACGGCGCGCGGCATGCCCACCTCGTCGCATTCGTGCCACAGTGACTTGGTCGGCTCGTCGACGCCCTCGTTCGCGGCGATCACGAACAGCGCGCAATCCGCGGCTCTCAGCCCGGCTCGGAGCTCCCCGACGAAATCGGCGTACCCGGGCGTGTCGATCAGGTTGACCTTGACGCCGTCGTGCGCGAACGGCGCCAACGCGAGGCCCACCGAGCGCTGCTGCCGGATCTCCGCCTCGTCGCTGTCGCACACGGTCGTGCCGTCGACGACCGAGCCGGCCCTGGACAGCACGCCGGAGGCGACGAGAAGCGCCTCCACGAGGGTGGTCTTGCCAGAAGACGACGGTCCGACCAGCGCCACGTTGCGGATGGCGGCAGGACTTTCCGCTGCGGGAGCGGCTCCAGCGCCTTGGGAAGTATTCGTCTTGTCTGCCATGACGTCCCTCCTTGTTAAGCCACAATTCCCCCAAAAGCCCATCGAGCACAAGACCAATCACGTGCCGACCTCGGGCTTGTCCGCGGCCACCGGGACTCGGTGGGCCGGTGTGGGAGCGGTTGGGTAGGCTCACCCGGGTTACCGTCCAACGACGACCAACCCGCCCCGGCCCGTTGCCCGCACGCGTCAAGAAATCGCGCGGTCACGGCAACGAACGCCGCGGGGCGAAGGGGGTGTAAAAGTGGACATGGTGCTCGGCCTGTCCGTGACGCCGACCACCGTCGGGTTCGTCCTCGTTGAGGGGCGAGGCGCAGACGGTGCCACCCTGGACCGCGATGCCTTCGATGTCCGCGCAGCCGGTGGCGTCACCGCTGTGGCCGTGTCCGAGCATGTCGCCACTGCCATGTTGCGCGCGGAGGCGATCGCGGCGGCGGGGGATCACCGCTTGGCGTCGATCGGGGTCACCTGGAGCGACGAAGCCGACTGGGAAGGCTCGGTGCTGCTGGAGTCGCTGATCGAATCGGGAATCGAGAACGTCGTGGCGGTCGGGTTGCCGGAGGCCACCGAAGCGCTGGCACGGGGCATCGGGCGCGTCGTCGACTACGAGAGGACGGCGGTGTGCGTCGTCGAGCCCGGCGCGGTGATGGCTCTGGAGGTCGACAGCCGCAACGGCGCGGTGCAGACGGTTGTCAACCGTGCGCTCGACAGCGACGCCGCGCTGGTGCGCTGGCTGACGGCGATCCTGGCTCGAGACAGCTGGCGACCGGACGGGTTGGTCGTCGTCGGCTCGGCCGGCGACATCGACGCGCTCACCGCGCGACTTCACCGGCAGCTGTCCGTGCCGGTCATCGCCCCGGCCGAGGCCGAGCTCGCCCTCGCGCGCGGCGCCGCGCTGGCGTCGGCGCAGGACGCCGAGTGGACCGAGCTGGATCTGCGCGCGGCTCCGCCCGGTGTCAAGCAACGCCGACGGATGCCTCTTTCCTACGTCGGCGCGTTGACGCTGCTCGTCGCGGGTGCGCTGACCTTCGTGGTGTCGGTTTCTCTCGCCGTGGGGCTCAAGCTGACCGCGGACAGCAACGCCAAACCGGCCGATCACCGGCCGGTGGCCAACACGTCGGCAACGCCCGAGGCGATCCAAGCCGTCGGACCACCTGCCCCACCGCCGATCGCCGCGGTCCCGCCGCCGGCCGCCGAGCCGCCCGCGCCGCCGCCCGAGGCGGCGCCCGCTGTCGACGCCCCCGAGGCGCCGCCGGAGCCGGGCGCATCCGACGAGCAACCTCCCGCCGGCGTCCCGCCGACCGACGTCCCGGCCGCCGTGCCTCCGCCGGTGCAGCCGACCACTCCGCCGGAAGTGCCACCCGGGCAAACCGATCAGGGAACGTTGCGTGACCATTCGCCGCTGCTGACGAAGATCCTCGAGCACGTTCCCGGCCTGCACAAGCCGCCGTCGGAGCAGACACCGGAATCGACGGATCAGGTCGCGCCGCCGACCGACGCCCCGCCGCCCCCACCAGCGGGCTGACCCAACCGATGGATGCCTGGGACGCGATTCGCGCCCGGCGCAACGCGCGCCGCTACCTGCCGGACCCTATTGCAGACGCGGACCTGGACCGTATCGCCGAGGCGGGGTGGCGAGCTCCGTCCGCGTCAAACCACCAGCACTGGGACTTCGTGATCGTCACGGATCGCGACAAGTTGCAGCAGCTGTCCACGGTCTGGAAAGGCGCAGGCCATATCGCTTCGGCGCCGGCCGCGATCGCGTTGGTCGTCCCGCAACCGCCCGACGACCGGACCAGGCTTCTCGACCAGTACGACCTCGGGCAAGCCACGATGGCGATGACGATCGCCGCCACCGACCTCGGCATCGGCACCGGGCACTCGGCGGTCGGCGACCAGCAGATGGCGCGCGCGATCCTCGGCGTCCCCGAGGACCACATCGTGTCCTACCTTCTCGGGATCGGATATCCCGCCGATCGCCCGCTCACCCCGATCCGCAACCCGGATCGGCGCCCGTTCCCCGAGGTCGTCCATCGCGGGCAATGGTGACGCGCCGGGCAACAGCCAAGCCTGGATGCCGAGGGCGATCGAGATGATCGGCTGATGCACACCGAGACGGCGTTCGTCCTCACCATCCTGGTGCTCTGCTACGCCGTCGTCTCGGGGCTGGTGCGGCGGTGGTACCTGGCGCCGGCCCTGATATTCGTCGGCGCCGGGATGGCCCTGGGGCCGTTCGGGCTCGACTGGGTGAGGATCGACGCAGGCACCGAGGCGTTCACAATCCTGGCCCAGCTGGCGCTCACCGTGATCTTGTTCAACCAAGCGTCAATGCTCGACCTGCGCAACGTCTTCCGCCGCGGTCATCTGACCCTGCGCCTGCTGGCGATCGGGATACCGGTGACAATCGCACTGGGCACCGTGACCGCCGTCCTCGTCTGGCCGGTGCTGCCGCTGTGGGAAGCGGTGTGCATGGCGGTGATCGTCGCTCCGACCGAGGCGGCGCTGATCGCGGCCTTGCTCGAGGATCGCCGCATTCCGGGGCGGGTCAGGCACGCGCTGTCCGCCGAGAGCGGCTTCTACGACGGGTTCGCGTTGGCCGTGCTGTTCGGCGCGCTCGCGTTGGCATCCGAGCATTCCGATCCGACGCCGGCCCGGTGGGCGTGGTTTGCGTTCCGCACCGAATTCGTCTCGCTGGTGGTCGGCGCGGGCATCGGCCTGCTCGGCGCCATCGTCATCTCGCGGTCCCGCGAGCGCGGCTGGATGAGCAGTACCTGGGCACAACTGGCGACCCTCGCGCTGGCGCTGACCTGCTTCGGGGTGGGTGAGCGGTTGCACGCCAGCGGGTTCGTCACCGCGTTCGCCGGTGGTCTGGTGTACGCCATGGTGTCGGCGCCGGGCCCCGACGAGCAGGCGACAACCCAGGTGTCCGACGCCGCCGGGGAGCTGCTCGAACTGCTGGTGTTCGCGATCTTCGGAGGCTTCGCCGTGATACCCGCGTGGCAGCACGCCGGCTGGCGGGTGGTGGTCTTCGCGGCGGTGTCGTTGATCGGCGTGCGGATCGTCGCGGTCGCGATCGCCATGATCCGCAGCGGTCTCTCGGCACGAAGTGTCCTGTTCATGGGTTGGTTCGGCCCGCGCGGAATCGGGACCGTGGTGCTCGGCCTGCTTGTGATCGGCAGGGGCGAAATCCATCAGGGCGCGCTGATCTCACAGGTGGTCGTCGTGACCGTGACCGCAAGCCTGGTCTTGCACAGCCTCACCACGCCGGTGGGAATCAGGCTTGTCGCCCACTCGCCGGATCACGGCGAAACCTCATAGCAGGCCGAGGAGCTGCAGGTTGGCGATGTAGGAGACGATCAGCGGCGCCGACACGTGCGGAATGTCTTTGTCGGGGCCGATTTTCGCGTCCTGCACGGCGGCGCGGAACCGCTCGGTCGGCGCCATCGACCCGCGCAGCGGCTTCTCGGGTTGCCGGTAGTTGTGCAGCAGCGGCAGGAGAGAGTGCTGACGCTGCCGATCCGGCAGGGCGCGCATAGCGGTTTCGAACCGCTGCAGCCACGCGTCGTAATCCGGGATGCGCTGAATCGAGTAGCCCGCGTCGATCAGCCAGTCGACATACTCGTCGAGGCCGATCCCGTCGTCGTACGGGTTCATCACGTGGTAGGTCCGGTATCCGTCGGTCGCCTGAGCGCCCAACGTGGCGATCGCTTCGGCGATGAAATCCACGGGGAGCCCGTCGTAGTGCGAACGCCGGCGCGTGCCCTCGCCGTCTAGTTCGTAGAAGGAGCCGGGTGCGACACCGGTGGCCGCGAGGCTCAGCATCAACCGGGTGAACATGTCCGGCACGTTCAGCTGACCTTTGTACTCGGTGGTGGTCAGGATCATGTCGCAACGGAAGACCGTGATCGGCAGGCCGCACAGGTCGTTGGCCTCGGCCAGCAGCACCTCGCCGCCCCACTTGCTGTTCGAGTAGCCGTTGGCGTAGCTGTCGTCGAGTTTGCGGGTAGGGCTGATGACCCGGATGTCGGCGTCCTCGGTGAACGCCGACGGCTCAATCTGCGCGCCGACACCGATGGTCGACACGTAGCTGAACGGCTTGAGCTTGGCGGTCAGCGCGATGCGGATCAACTCCGCGGTGCCAAGCACGTTCGGGCCGAACAGCTGGCTGTAGGGCAGCAGGTGGTTGACCAGCGCCGCGGGGTCGACGATGAGGTCGACCTCGTCGGCCAGCCGCTGCCACGTCCGCGGGTCGAGGCCGAGGTTCGGTTCACCCTTGTCGCCGGCGATGACCTCCAGGTGGCGGGCGGCCAGCTCCCGGTAATGCGCCAGCAGGGCCGGATCGCCGCTGTCGAACGTGTTGTCGAGACGTCGCCGCGCATCCTCGTCGGACTTGGCCCGCACCAGGCAGATCAGCGTGCCGCCGACCAGGGACAGCCGCTCGAGCCACTCCAGGGCCAGGAACCGGCCGAGGAAGCCGGTCGCTCCGGTCAACAGCACTGTCCGTGCCACACCGTCGGGGCGGGGCAGTGCCGGGGCGGCGGCCAGCGTCGCCTCGTCGATGAACCTGTCCAGGGTCAGGTCGCGGGCCGCCACCTCGGTGGCGTCGCGGCCGTGCACCGACGCGAACGTCGGCCGTTTCGTGCCGGGCCGCCGCTCGGCCTCGATGTAGTCGGCAAGGACCCGCAGATCGGTGGCGGGGCTGACGATGACGCCCACCGGAACGTCGATGTCGAAGATGTCGTGCAGCAGGTTGGCGAAAGTCAACGCCGACAGCGAATCCCCGCCCAAGTCGGTGAAGTGCGCGTCGGGCTGCAGGTCGGCGTCGACCGCAACCAGCAGGGCGCCGGCCGCGCGGATGATCGTCTCCAGCACCGGCCGGTCGGCGCCGCCGTGCCGCAGCGCGCGCAGCTCGCCGGCCTGACCTTCGGCCAGCTCGGTGTAGCGCTGTTCGAGCTCTGGGCCGTAACGCTGGATGAGCTTCGGCCGCGCCAGCTTGCGAATGCCGGTCAGCAGGCCATTCTCGAGCGTGAAAGGCGTTGTCTCGACGATGAAATCGCGCGGGATCTCGTAGGACTGCAGGCCCGCGGCCTTCGCCACGTCCTGCAGCGATTCGCTGATCAGCGGCTTCAGCGACTCCGCGTCGTAGCGGGACAACACGTCTTCGGCGGGAACCACGACCGCCAGCAGATAGGCGCGAGCGCTGTTGCCGTAGACGTAGATCTGGCGGACCATCGGGCTGTCACCGAACACCGCCTCCAATTTCGAGACGGCCACGAACTCGCCCTGGGACAGCTTGAGCACGTTATTGCGCCGGTCCAGATACGCAACCTGATCCGGACCGACTTCGGCCACGATGTCTCCGGTCCGGTAGAAGCCCTCGGGGTCGAACACCTCCGCGGTCACCTCGGGCCGCTTGTAGTAGCCGGGGAACAGGTCGGCCGATTTGACCAGGAGTTCGCCCCGGGGGTGCGGGCGGTCGGTGTGGAAGTAGCCCAGTTCCGGGACGTCGGCCAGCTTGTAGTCGGTCACCGGCGGACGCCGTATCTGGCCGTCGACGAAGACCGCGCCCGCCTCGGTGGAGCCGTAGCCGTCCACCAGATGCAGGTCGAGGAGGTTCTCGACCCACGCCCTCATCTCCGGCGAGATGGGGGCCGAACCTGTCATCGCGGACAGGAACCGCCCGCCGAGCAGGCCCTGCCGCAGCCCGGCCATCACCTCGGCCTCGGCCGCCGCGGGATCAGCACCGTCCGAGGTCCGCCGGTCCAGTTCGCCCTGGAACTCACTGAACAACATGTCCCAGATTCGCGGCACGAAGTTCAACTGTGTGGGCCGCACCAACGCGAGGTCTTCCAACAGCGTCGACAGGTCGCTTCTGGCCACGAAATAGGCCGTGCCCCCGCTGCCGAGCGCGCCATACAGAATGCCGCGCCCCATCATGTGGCTCATCGGCATGAAGCTCAGGATGATCGACGGGCCCGCGCTGTGCTGACCCCAGGTCGCCCTGGTTGACCTGCGCCACGAGTTGGCGACCAGGCGCTCGGGATACATGGCGCCCTTCGGTGCGCCCGTGCTCCCGGAGGTATAGACCAACAGCGTCAACGGATCCTGCTCGCCGGGAACGACGATCGGCGGTGCGGGCAGCTTGGTCCCGCGTTCGAGCGCGTCGGCCAGCGTCTCCACGATCACGGCGCTGCCCGCGTCCGCCAGCCTGGCCTTCGCGGCTTGCAGCGCCTCACGCTGATCGTCGACCTCGGGGTGGTAATCGAACACGACCAACCGCGCCGGCGCATGCCCGTCGAGCACCAGTTCGACCGCGTCGGCAAGGTGGTCGACGCTCGAGGCGAACATGACGGGCTCCGTCTCGGCGATGATCGGCCGCAGCTGCGAGACCGGCGCGCCCGTCTGCAGCGGAACCTCCACCGCCCCAAGGCGAATCAGCGCCACGTCGATGGTCGTGTAGTCGGTGCTGGCGAAACCCAGGACGCACACGCGATCACCGGGCCGCACCGGCTCGCCCGCCAGGGCGGCGGCGACCAGACCCGCGCGGTCCCACAATTCGCGGTAGCTCAGGGTCTCAAACGTGGGCAGCAGTTCCGCCGAGGTGCGGCCGGTGCCCGGGTCCTCGACGAACTGGAGCGCACGGTGCGCGAGTGCGGGCCGGTCCGCGTAGCCCCCGACGACGGTCTGCACGATCTGCGGCAGCCGCAGCCCGGGCCGGTCGATCGCATTGCTGACGGCCTCGTTCGGCCGGGCATCGGCGAACTGCCGGTCCGTGGCGTACAAGTCGGCGACGCGGCGGGCCAGCCGCTCCTCGCGAGTATCAGTCGACATCAGTAATCCTCTAAAGGTAATCCGCTGCGCATTGACCAGAAAGCGGACGGCCCCACTGCCGTCCAGAAGAACAACGTTAGTACATCTAGTTTTATTCGAATGACCCACCGGGTTCGCCGGAGGCGTCAGCCCGGGGGTGGGGCACCCAAGACGCGCTGCAGGTCCGGCTTCATCGACTGAAGCTGTGAACCCCAGTAGCCCCAGCTGTGGGTGCCGGTGGTCGGGAAGTTGAACACGCCATTGTGCCCGCCCGCCGCAACGTACTTCTGCTGGAAGGCCTGGTTCGTCCTGAGCGTGATGTCCTCGAGGAACTGCGCGCTGAACATCGTGCCCGCATTCGCGGCGCCGTCAGTGTCGAGGTCCGACGGCGCGCCGTTGCCGCAGTAGACCCACACCGCGGTGTCATTGGCCACCAGCGCGCCGATGTTGACCGTGGGGTCATTGCGCTGCCAGGCGGGGTCACTGGCCGGGCCCCACATGTCGGTGGCGTTGTAACCGCCGGCGTCTTTCATCGCGAAACCGATCATCGTGGGCCACAGACCCTGCGAGGGATTCAGGAAGCCCGACAGGGAGCCCGCGAAGATGAACTGTGCCGGGTGCCAGATCGCGAGGGTCAAGGCGGCGCCGCCCGACATCGACAGGCCCACAACGGCGTTGGCGTTCGGATCGATGGCCCTGTTCGCGGCAAGCCAGCCGGGCAGCTCCTGGGTGAGGAAGGTCTCCCACTTGTAGGTGAGGGTGCCCGCTGAGCCCGCCGCCGGCTGGTACCAGTCGGTGTAGAAGCTCGACTGCCCACCGACGGGCATCACCACCGAAAGACCGGAGCGGTAAAACCATTCGAAGGCCTGGGTGTTGATGTCCCAGCCGCTGTAGTCGTCCTGGGCGCGCAAGCCGTCGAGCAGGAAGAGCGCGTGCTGTCCGCCGCCCTGGAATTCGATGCGGATGCTGCGTCCCATCGACGCTGAGGGCACATCCAACTGCTCGACCGGCAGACCCTTTCGGGAGAAAGCCTGCGCGGTGGGCCAAGGCCCGGTGATGCCGATCAGGCCGGGTAGCAGCGCGGCGACCAGGGCGGCGATCGCCAGCCGGCGCGGCCGCGCGCGTCGAATCGCGTCAACGAACGTCACCACCGCAACCAAGCCCCGTCTCTCGCCTGCACTGACACCGGCAAGCTAGCAGCCTGGGCGTCACGATGACGTCGGCCACGCGGGGCCGTAATCACGTTGTTATCGTGTGCATTTGGTGTGGGAGGATCACGTCTCTGGTGGCTGACCGGCGAATTGCGGTACCGTCATCGGCACGACAAGACCGCCGGGAAGGAGAGCATGCACCTGCGTGTACCGTTCTCCGCACTGCCGGTGGCGGCCCTCGTTATTGCCGTCGCCGGATGCGCTTCGACGGTGGCGGGTTCGGCCATCAAGGCGACCAACGCCCCCGCGCCGAACGGGACCAATGCCTCCCAGCCCGATCCCGGCCGCTATCCCGCCAAGCCCGGGACGCCCTACGGCAACGCGAACTCCGCAGACGTCGGTGCGGTCATCGAGGCGCACCGGATGGCCGCCAACATCGTCGTCCCCGACGAAGTCGACCCGGCGCTGACGAAGCCCTCGTGGTTCAACACCGGCACGTTGGGGATGCCGGGCGTGATTTCGATCGACATCCCGCCACCCGGGCCAGAAATCGCTGCCGCTCATCACGTCCTGTTCGGGTTTTCCACGTGCCGCGTGTCGAGTCGACCCGGCGATCAGGAGCTCCTGATCAACGTGGTGTTGCGGTTCCCCGACCCCACCGCCGCCACCGCCGCCGCCACCGAGCTCGCCGCCAACGTGCCACCACCGGTGCCCGGGCACTCTGTCGGAATCCCGAACTACCCTGCGGCGCTGGCGGCGGCGTACGACGCGCAGGACTTCCACGCAGTGGCAAGCTTCGTTCCGCACGGCCCCTTCCTGCTCTACCAATACGCGCAGTCCCCGCAGGGAACCGACTCAGCCGCCCATCTGGTCGCCGCCACGCTGGATCTGCAGATGCCACGCATCGACGCCTTCGAGCCCACCGACCCGGCCCACTTCGGAGACCTGCCAATCGATTCCTCCGGCTTCCTGAATCGGGTGGTACCGCCGGACAAAGGTGCCGAGGGAATGGCCAACTTCGGGGACTATCAGCCGCAAGGCGCGCTGCACTTCGAGGCCGACCCCAACGCGCGGGAGCTCTACGCCGCCGCGGGTGTTGACGCGGTGGCGATACTCCGCACCACCGTGTACCGCGCCCGCGACCCCGCGGGCGCAGCGCGGATGGTCGAGACGGCGGCGTTTGACGCGGGCGCCCAGCCGGGAGCCACGCCGCAAGCCGGCGTTGCCGGTGTGCAATCGGCGAAGTGCTTCGAGTTCGGTCAAACTCGCCCGGACGATTCGCGGGCGCGCTTCCAGTGTTTCGGCAGCGCGGACCGGTACGCGTTCAAGGCGGTGTCTGAGCAGCTGCTCGACGTTCAGCAGCAGATGGCCTCGCAGTATCTGATGCTCACCGGCTGAGCCGGACGTTCACGTTGGCGGACTGGATTTTTGGTGGGCCGGCCCGCTGAACGGCAATCTCGCCTTCGGCATCATCTCCTGCCCCGAGCTGTTGCCCGATCTGTGGGAATTGGCTGACGAGTTTTCCAGCGCACTCGACGAATTACTCGCCTACGTAGACGCATGATTGCGCCGAGCATCGCGGCGCAGGTTTACCGCCGAAACAGGATGGGCAACATGGATGAAAGCGGCGGGCTGGGATAGGTTGCGTCTGCGCCCGTTGTCAGGCGTCAGCTGGAGGCGACCCCGGCGTTAAGCAGCCAGCGTTGGTCCGGCGCTCGCCGCCGGCCATCATCGGTCGACCTCATCTTCAAACGTCGCCATCGCGGCGATCAGCGCCAAGAAGACGCGGTGTGCCGCGGCGAGGTCGCGATCGTGAAGTTCGGCCATCGCCCCGTGCACATTGTCGGCGAGTGGGGTGAAAAAGGCACGCGCGACCTCCACCCCTTGCTCGCTATATCGCAGCATCACCTTGCGCCGGTCACCCGGATGCACATCGCGGCGCACATGGCCCGACGCCGTCATGCGGTCGACAAAGTAGGTGATGGCCGAGCCGGACACCTCCATGCGATGGCTCAACTCTCGTGC
>NZ_DATFYW010000119.1:0-9209 GCF_035314905.1 Mycobacterium sp. | reverse complement strand
GGTTAGCTACTTTGGTTAACTACGCGCCGCAGTAGCGGGCTTGGCAGCCTCGGCGAGCGCCGCGGCCTTGTCGGTCGCTTCCCAGGTGAACGTGTCTTCGGTGCGTCCGAAGTGTCCGAAGGAGGCGGTCTTGCGGTAGATCGGACGGCGCAACTTCAGCGAGTCGATCATTCCCTTGGGCGTCAAGTGGAAGTTGGCGCGAACCAGATCCACCAGGTGCTCTTCCGTTAGCATGCCGGTGCCGAAAGTGTTGACCATCACGGAAACCGGCTCGGCCACGCCGATCGCGTAGGCCAACTGGACTTCGACGCGTTGGGCCAAACCCGCGGCCACGATGTTCTTGGCAACGTAGCGAGCCATGTAGCAGGCGGAACGGTCGACCTTCGTCGGATCCTTGCCCGAGAAAGCGCCGCCGCCGTGCCGGCCCATGCCGCCGTAAGTATCGACGATGATCTTGCGGCCGGTCAGCCCCGCGTCGCCCATCGGGCCGCCGAGCACGAACTTGCCCGTCGGGTTCACCAGCAGCCGCACCGACGATGTGTCCAGCGTCTCGTGACCGAGGTCGTCGAGCACGGTGTTGAGCACCTTCTCGCGGATGTCGGGGGTGAGCATGTTGTCGAGGTCGATGTCGGCGGCGTGCTGCGTCGAGATCACGACGGTGTCCAGCCGCACCGGCTTGGTGCCGTCATATTCGATGGTGACCTGCGTCTTGCCGTCGGGCCGCAGGTACGGCAGCACGCCGCCCTTGCGCACCTCCGCCAGCCTGCGCGCCAACCGGTGCGCCAGCGCGATGGGCAGCGGCATCAACTCCGGGGTGTCGTTGACCGCGTAGCCGAACATCAGCCCCTGGTCGCCGGCACCCTGCTTGTCCAGCGGGTCGCCCGTGCCCTCGACCCGTGCCTCCTGGGCGGTGTCCACGCCCTGTGCGATGTCGGGCGACTGCTTGCCGATCGCGATGTTCACACCGCAGGAGGTGCCGTCGAAGCCCTTGGCCGACGAGTCATAGCCGATCTCGAGGATGCGTTCGCGCACGATCGTCGGGATGTCGGCGTTGGCCGCCGTGGTGACCTCACCGGCCACGTGCACCTGTCCGGTGGTGACGAGCGTCTCCACCGCGACCCGTGAGCGCGGGTCTTGGGCGAGCAGCGCGTCGAGAATCGAGTCGCTGATCGCGTCGCAGATCTTGTCGGGGTGCCCCTCGGTTACCGACTCGCTCGTGAACAGCCGACCTGGTTGGCTCACGGTGTCTCGTCCTTCCGCTACTGACAAACTTAGTTAAGCAAATAACATCCCCGGCGCCTGCGCGCAGGGCTTTCGCGCAGCCTGTCTGCCGAACCTGCTAGCCGGTGCGGCCGTGCAGGAGGGTTGCGATCGCGTCCACGATACGACTGGCCATCAGCGTCTTCGAACCGTGCTCCAGCGCGGCCTCGGTGCCGTCTGAAGTGAGTAACCACCCGTCGTTGCTGTCGACCTCGAACGCCCGGCCTTCGCCCACCGCGTTCACGACCAACAAGTCGCACCCCTTGCGGCGCAGCTTGGCGCGGGCGTGGAACAGGACGTCGCCGTTGGCGTCCCCGGTTTCGGCCGCGAATCCGACGATCGCGCGCATGTTGGGCAGCTGTCCCTCGGCTCGTGCGCGTACCGCGCCGGCCAGCACGTCGTCGTTGCGGAGGAGTTCAATCGTGGGCGCCGTCTCCGACTCCGAGCCCTTCTTGATCTTGCTTGTCGCCGCCGTAGCTGGCCGGAAGTCGGCGACCGCGGCCGCCATCACCAGCACGTGGGCGTCGGGGGCGTGCTTACAGACCGCATCGGCCAGTTGCTGTGCCGAGCTGACGTGCACGACGTGAACCCCGGCGGGGTCGGCCAGCCCGGCGGTATGGCCTGCGATCAGCGTCACCTCGGCGCCCCGCTGGGCGGCGACGCGCGCCAGCGCGTAGCCCTGTTTGCCCGAGCTGCGGTTCCCGATGAACCGAACCGGGTCGATCGGTTCGCGGGTGCCGCCGGCGGTGATGAGAACGTTGCAGCCGGCCAGGTCGTAGGGCAGCGCATCGCCGCGGTCCAGCAGAAGTTCGGCGAAGGTCGTGATCTCCTCGGGTTCCGGCAGCCGGCCGGCGCCCGTGTCGGCGCCCGTCAGCCGCCCGGACGCGGGCTCGAGCACCACCGCGCCGCGGCCACGCAGGGTCGCGACGTTGTCGGCGGTCGCCGGATGCAGCCACATCTCGGTGTGCATCGCGGGTGCGAACAACACCGGGCAGCGCGCGGTGAGCAGGGTGGCGGTCAGCAGGTCGTCGGCTCGGCCATGGGCGGCGCGGGCCAGCACGTCGGCCGTCGCGGGCGCCACGACGACGAGGTCGGCCGACTTGCCGATCTGGACGTGCGGGACGCCGGGAACGTCCTCGAACACGCCGGTGTGGACCGGTTCGCCGGACAGCGCTTCAAATGTCGCGGCGCCCACGAAGCGAAGCGCCGATTCGGTGGGCACCACGCGGACGTCGTGGCCGGCCTCGGTGAGCTGGCGGACCACCGAGCACGCCTTGTAGGCGGCGATTCCGCCCGAGACGCCGACGACGATCCGCTTGCCGCCCGAGAGGCTCATCGCCGGCTATTCGCCCTCGGTGTGCTCGAGCAGGTCAGCGTGGATCTCCCGCAGGGCGATCGAAAGCGGCTTCTCCTGCAGACCCGGCTCGACCAGTGGGCCGACATACTCGAGGATGCCTTCCCCGAGCTGGTTGTAGTAGTCGTTGATCTGGCGGGCGCGCTTGGCGGCGAAGATCACCAGCGCGTACTTGCTCGACGCTCGCTCCAGCAGCTCGTCGATGGGCGGGTTGGTAATACCCAGCGGCGTGTCGTACGCGTCCACCGTGGCGTCACGGTCTCCGACGGCAGCCAGCGTCGCGTCTTGGGGGGTGCTCACGAAAGAACGTCTCCTGAAGATTTGAGTTCTGTGGGTTGATCACGCCGGCTCCGGCGCAGTTCCCACCAGTAAGGCTATCAATTTTTCGCACGCCGACTCCAATTCGCTGTTCACGACGACCACATCGAAGTCGCCCTGAGCTGCCAGTTCGGCGCGGGCAGTGGTCAGCCGGCGGTCCATGACCTCGGCGGTTTCGGTGCCCCGGCCGGTCAGCCGGGCCTTCAGCGCTTCCCAACTGGGCGGGGCCAGAAAAACGGTGATGGAGTCCGGCACCGCCCGCTTGATGGCCCGGGCGCCGGCCAGATCGACCTCGATGAGGACCGCACGACCGGCGGCGGCGGCCCGACGCACCGGCTCGGCCGGTGTCCCGGAGCGGTGCAGGCCGCCGTGGATCTCGGCCCACTCCAGCAGTGCGCCGTCGTCGATGAGCTGTTGGAACTGCGCCGGGGTGACAAAGCGGTAGTCGACACCGTTCACCTCGCCCGGACGGGGTTCCCGCGTCGTCGCCGAGACGCTGAAGTACAGGTTCGGGACGCGGTCGCGCAGGCAGCGGACGAGCGTGGACTTGCCGACTCCGGAGGGACCGGACAGCACGACGATGGGCTTGTCCGGTCCTCCGCCAGCCGTCACGCCGAGTGGTTGAACTTTTCCAGCAGAGCCTTGCGCTGACGGTCGCCGAGGCCGCGCAGGCGGCGCGTCGGGGCGATCTCCAGCTCGGTCATGATCTCCTGCGCTTTGACCTTGCCGACTTTCGGCAGTGCCTCCAACAGCGCCGAGACCTTCATCTTGCCGAGGACCTCGTCGGTCTCGGCGTCCTGAAGGACCTGCTTGAGGTTGGTGCCGCCTCGCTTGAGCCGATCCTTGAGCTCGGCGCGCGCTCGACGAGCGGCAGCAGCCTTCTCCAAAGCAGCCGCACGCTGCTCGTCAGTCAACTGGGGAAGGGCCACGATTCCTCCGTCTCATCACCATCTATCGATCTGTTTTCCCTCGGCCGGAGTTATCCGGCCAGCGACGACGACCGTACCCACGCCGCCCGACGAATGCGAACCCCACCCCCTGCTAGAGCCCTCATATCGCCAGCGTGTCGCGGGGACACGCGGGAATCGGCGCACCGGCGCGCCGCCCCGCGGTGCGCGCTGGGAAGCCGTCGCCCCTGATCGGCGCTGACTGTATTCGCGTGGGGGTCAACCCCTTTCGCGTCGGGCCATCCGTATCGGGTGTCGGCACTGGTTTGCCGGCGACAAGCAAACAACCGCCACTTCGGCTCAAGCGCAGATTTCTATGAGTTTTGTGAGCGTTGCGCGTGTCGCGGGCAAAGATTCGCATGGGCCGTTAATTGACGCAGCCGTCAACTACGTTCCGTAGTAGACACTTAGGCCAGGTAGGCAACCGCGCCACGCAGCCGCTCGGCGGCCGCTCGCAGCGCCGCCACATCGGGCCCCGCGCGCAGCACGGCACGCGACGCCGCGGGCAACAGCTGGCCCGGCCGGGCCCCGCCAAGCCCGCCGAGCGCCTCGGGCAGGCCGCCCTGGGCACCCACGCCTGGTACCAGCACCGGGCCGCCGAGCCCGCTGACGTCCGGCACGTCGGCCGCCGTCGCCCCGACAACGACCCCGACCGAGCCTGGCTCCGGCAGCGCCTTGCGGTTGACGGCGGCGGCGTCGTCGACGATCGATTGCGCGACCGTGCGGCCGTCGGTGAGCGCCCGCTGGACGGCGGCGCCCTCCGGGTTCGAGGTCGCCGCGAGCACGAAGACACCGCGTCCGTGCGCGGCCGCGGTCTCCAGCAGGGGGCACAGCGAGCCGAAGCCCAGGTACGGCGACGCGGTGACGGCGTCGGCGGCCAGCGGCGAGTCGCCGGCCCACGCCGCGGCGTAGGCCGCCATCGTCGAGCCGATGTCGCCGCGCTTGGCGTCGGCCAGCACGAGGACCCCCGCTCGACGGAGTGCGGCGATGGTGCGCTCCAGCACCGCGTAGCCCGCCGAACCGTAGGCCTCGAAGAACGCCACCTGGGGTTTGACGACCGCGAACCCGCCGAACGCGTCGACGCAGACGTCGCAGAACCTCGCGAGCCCGTCCGGGTCCTCGGGCAGATCCCACGCCCGCAGCAGCTCCGGGTGCGGGTCGATGCCGAGGCAGAGCGGTCCGCGCGACGAGATCGCGGCGGCCAGCCTGGCGCCGAACCCGGTCACCGTTGGTGCCCGCCGTTGCTCAGCGCGCTGTGCAGTTCCTGTAACGACATCACCCCGATGTCGCCGCGGATGCCGGCCTCGATCCCCTGTACGGCCGCCGACGCGCCCTGCACCGTCGTCACGCACGGAATGTTCATCGCCACGGCCGCCGAGCGGATCTCGTACCCGTCGATGCGGGGACCGGAATTGCCGTAGGGGGTGTTGATCACCATGTTGACCTCGCCGGCGCGGATCGCGTCCACCGCCGACAGTCGCGGCCTCCCTTCGCTTGGCTCTTCGAAGTGCTTGCGCACGACCTCGCACGGGATCCCGTTGCGGCGCAGCATCTCTGCGGTGCCCTCGGTGGCGAGCACACGGAAGCCGAGATCGGCGAGGCGTTTGACGGGGAACACCAGCGAGCGCTTGTCGCGGTTGGCCACCGAGACGAACACCGTGCCCCCGCTCGGAAGCGACCCGTACGCCGCGGTCTGGCTTTTCGCGAAGGCAGTGCCGAAGTCGCGGTCGATGCCCATCACCTCGCCGGTCGATTTCATCTCCGGCCCGAGCAGCGAGTCGACGCCCGAGCCGTCGGCGCGACGGAACCGATGGAAGGGCAACACGGCCTCCTTGACCGCGATCGGGGCGTAGGGCGCCGTCGTGGCGCCATCCCCGGTTCGCGCCAGCAGGCCCTCGTCGCGCAGTTGGGCGATGTTGGCGCCGAGCATGATTCGCGCGCAGGCTTTTGCCAGGGGTACCGCGGTGGCCTTGGACACGAACGGCACGGTGCGGCTGGCCCGCGGGTTGGCCTCGAGCACGTAGAGCACGTCGTCCTTCAGCGCGTACTGCACGTTGAGCAGCCCGACAACCCCGATCCCGTGCGCGATCGCCTCGGTGGCGCGGCGCACCTTCTCGATGTCGCTGCGGCCCAACGTGACCGGCGGCAGCGCGCACGCCGAGTCGCCGGAGTGGATCCCGGCCTCCTCGATGTGCTCCATGATCCCGCCGAGGTACACCTCCTCGCCGTCGCACAGCGCGTCGACGTCGATTTCGATGGCGTCCTCGAGGAACCGGTCGACGAGCACCGGGTGTTCGGGCGACAGCTCGGTCGCGCGGGTGATGTAGCGGTGCAGCGTTTCCTCGTCGTAGACGATCTCCATACCTCGCCCGCCGAGCACGTACGAGGGGCGGACCAGCACCGGATAGCCGATCTCCGCGGCGATCTTGCGTGCTGCCTCGAAGCTGGTCGCGGTGCCGAACCTGGGCGCGGGCAGACCGGCATTGCCGAGTAACTCGCCGAACGCACCGCGGTCCTCTGCCAGGTTGATGGCTCGCGGGCTGGTGCCGACGATCGGCACGCCGGCGTCGGCCAGCCGCTGCGCGAGCCCGAGTGGAGTCTGGCCGCCCAGCTGCACGATCACACCCGCGACACCGGGACCGCCTTCGCCGGAGCGGGATTCCGCGTGGTAGACCTCCAGCACGTCCTCGAAGGTCAGCGGCTCGAAGTACAGGCGGTCGGCCGTGTCGTAGTCGGTGGACACCGTTTCGGGGTTGCAGTTGACCATCACGGTCTCGAAGCCGGCCTCCGACAGCGTGGTCGCCGCGTGCACGCAGCTGTAGTCGAATTCGATGCCCTGCCCGATGCGGTTCGGGCCCGAGCCGAGGATCAGCACCTTCGGCTTGTCTGTCTGCGGCGCGACCTCGGTCTCCGCGGCCGGGTCGAGCTCGTAGCTGCTGTAGTGGTACGGGGTCTTGGCCTCGAACTCGGCCGCGCAGGTGTCGACGGTCTTGAACACCGGGTGGATGCCGAGCCGCTGCCGCAGCACCCGTACCCCGACCTCGCCGGCCAACTCGGGTCGCAGCGTGGCGATTTGGCGGTCCGACAGCCCGAAGTGCTTGCTACGCCGAAGCAGATCCTCGTCGAGTACCGCCGCGTCGAGCAGTTCACGGCGCAGCATGACGAGCATCGCGATCTGGTCGACGAACCACGGGTCGACGCCGGAGGCATCAGACACCTCTTCCACCGTCGCGCCGAGCCGTAGGGCCAGCTCGATGTCGTACAGCCGCCCCTCGCTCGGGGTCTTCAGCCGCTCGAGAGCGTCCTCCCTGCCGCCCCCGGGGTCCGGCCCGGTCCAGAAACCTGCCCTGGCGGTCTCCAGTGACCGCATCACCTTGCCGAGCGTCTCGATGAAGTTGCGGCCCAGCGACATCGCCTCACCGACGGACTTCATCGTGGTGGTGAGCGTCGGGTCGGCGCCCGGGAACTTCTCGAACGCGAACCGCGGCGCCTTGACCACCACGTAGTCCAGCGTCGGCTCGAAGCAGGCCGGGGTCTCCTTGGTGATGTCGTTGAGGATCTCGTCGAGGGTGTAACCGATCGCGAGCTTGGCCGCGATCTTCGCGATCGGGAAGCCGGTGGCCTTCGACGCGAGCGCACTGGACCGCGAAACCCGGGGGTTCATCTCGATGACGATCAGCCGGCCGTCAGCCGGGTTGACGGCGAATTGGATGTTGCAGCCGCCGGTGTCGACGCCGACTTCGCGCAGGATCGCGATGCCGAGGTCGCGCATCCGCTGGTATTCGCGATCGGTCAGCGTCATCGCCGGGGCGACGGTCACCGAGTCGCCGGTGTGCACGCCCATCGGGTCGACGTTCTCGATCGAGCAGACGACCACGACGTTGTCGTGGCCGTCGCGCATCAGCTCGAGCTCGAATTCCTTCCAGCCGTAGATCGACTGCTCGATCAGCACGTTGGCCGACGGCGAGGCCGCCAGGCCGTCGCCGGCCATCCGCTCGACGTCCTCGAGGGTGTGTGCCATGCCCGAGCCCAGCCCGCCCATCGTGAACGACGGGCGCACCACCACCGGCAGGCCCAGCTCCTCGACCGTCTCGCGTACCTCGTCCATCGTGAAACACACCCGGGAGCGGGCGGACTCGCCGCCGACCTTGGCGACGATGTCCTTGAACCGCTGCCGGTCCTCGCCGCGCTGGATGGCGTCGAAATCGGCGCCGATGAGCTCGACGCCGTACCGCTCCAGCGCTCCGTTCTCGTACAGCGCCACCGCCGTGTTGAGCGCGGTCTGCCCGCCGAGCGTGGCCAGCAGCGCGTCGATCTTGTTGCCGCGCTCGGCCTGCTGGGCGATCACCCGCTCGACGAACGCCGGGGTAATGGGCTCGATGTAGGTGTGGTCGGCGTACTCCGGATCGGTCATGATGGTCGCCGGGTTGGAGTTGACCAGGCTGACCTGCAGCCCCTCGGCGCGCAGCACCCGGCACGCCTGGGTGCCGGAATAGTCGAACTCGCAGGCCTGCCCGATGACGATCGGACCCGAGCCGATCACCAAGACGTGGTTGAGATCCGTCCGCCGCGGCACTAGCGCCCTCCTTTCCAGGCGCGAGAGTGCGCAGTTGTACCGGGTTTACGGCGTGTCGCTGTACAGACACGCACGCTCGCGATCATTGGTGACCTGCCATTAGCTCGACAAAGCTATCGAAGAGGTATTCGGCATCGTGTGGGCCGGCGGCGGCCTCCGGGTGGTATTGCACCGAGAATGCCCGTCCGTCAACGAGTTTGACGCCCTCCACCACGCCGTCGTTGGCGCAGGTGTGGCTGACGACCGCGGGGCCGAATGGCGTGTCGAAGGACTGGCCCGCCTCGCCTTCCAGCGCAAAGCCGTGATTCTGCGCGGTCACCGCGACCCGCCCGGTGGCGTGGTCGATGACCGGGATGTTGATGCCGCGGTGGCCGAACACCATCTTGTACGTCGACAGCCCCAGCGCCCGGCCCAGGATCTGATTGCCGAAACAGATGCCGAACAACGGGATTCCGGCGCCCAGCACCTCCCGGGTGAGTGCGACGACGCGGTCGGCGGTGGCCGGGTCGCCCGGGCCGTTGGACAGGAACACGCCGTGCGGTTTGATGTCGGCGATCTGGTCGAAGGTCGCCGCAGCCGGCAGCACGTGGCTGCGGATCCCACGCCGGGCGAAGTTGCGCGGCGTGTTGGTCTTGATGCCCAGGTCAAGGGCGGCCACCGTAAACCGGTGCGGCACCTCGGGTTCGACGACATAGACACCGTCGGTGCTGACCTCGCCGGCCAGATCCGCGCCCAGCATCGACTGCTGGCCGCG
>NZ_DATFYW010000118.1:0-29921 GCF_035314905.1 Mycobacterium sp. | reverse complement strand
AGCTTGTACTTCGCGACGAACGTCCGGCGCCGGGCACGCTCGGGCACCTCAGGGTCGGGACGTTTCGTTCCAGCACCGCTCATCCGACCAGGATCTTCGATCCCGGTCGCTCGGACCAATGTGGTCACCTTGTTCGTCATCTCGGGGAAGTTCTCCATCCCCGCCCTCGGGTCACTAATTGTCAGGGGGCAGGTGCCTCAACCCAGGTTGGCAGAGAGGGGTCTCTCATCATCTACCAGGAACGTGGCTGATTGGCCAACTGTGTCACCCCGGTCAACAGCGGTGAGTTCTTGTCCTCCTGAGAGGGATGGATACCTAGCGCCATCATCAGGTTGGCCGCGTCAGCGGCATCAATGGCATTGGCAGCCAAGGTCTTTCGGGCGAACCCAACCTGATCGGCGGTCAGTTCATCGAAAGACTCAACAATATTGGTGTCAAGGTGCCTGTAAGTCATAACTTCTCCCCCGGGTCTTCAGACCAGGCGGCGGCCGTTTCTTTGCTCATCAGCCTCTAGTGTGCGCTCTCCGCCGCCAAGAAATCGGTTCGCGTATGTGTGCGCCAAAATCTCGCATGCTGCTGATCTACGGAATTAGCTCATCAGGCGGAGCAGGGACCATCGGCCCTATAGAACGCCGGGGTCGGAGCGCATTCTGATGTCGAGCCATTCAAGACTCGTTTCTGCATTCAACCCCTTAAGGAGCACGATCATGGCAGAGCGCACTCGGCGGCCTTCACCCCCCGGTGCAGTCCAGCGAAACTTTGAGGAGAAGACCGTGGCGGAGCGAGCGTCGGACCTGCCCGACGAGGTGCTGGAACGGGTCGAAGCCAGACAGCGCGCCGCGATCAAGGCTATGCGCAACTTCGTTGACCGCCTCGACGACGCGATGCCCAACCTCGTCGACGACCCGTCGGTGCGCAAGGAGGTCGTCGACGCCATCGGGGATTACTACGAGCAGCTCGCCACGACGACGAACGAGTTCCTGCGCAGGGTTGTGCGTTTCGAGAGCGGGATGGTGACCAAGCCGGGCGACGCCGCGAAGGACTTGTACAAGTTCCTGCGCAGCTTCGTGCGCAGCGCGAGCGAGACGGTGAGCGAGCAAGACGACGCAAAGCCAGCTGCAACGGGCGCCGGAAAGAAAGCCGCAAAGGGCGCAGCAAAGAAAGCAGACTGATTAGGCCAAGCCAACGGATTTCGCAGGCACCAACGAATCGCCCGTGCCGCCAAGCCGCGGCCGCGCCAGATATTGAATCGACGAGGTGCTGACGGGCATCACTCTCGAGATGTTGGCGTGGTGGTTCAGCCAGGGTTCGAGGCCATCCTCCGGCTCCACTGTCGCCAGCCCGAGGATCAACGCGCCGACTTTTTCAGGTCGAAGTAGCTAGCGCTCGCTTAGCCGGATGACGGCTGTCCCCCGCAGCCGGCTCGCGCGGCCGGTGTAAGCCGCGCGACGCCCATCAGATGCAGGCGCTGCCGCTGACGTATCCCCACGGACCGCTGGCATTAATGCACGCAGACGGCCCCCAGTAGGCAGGCCCCGGCGGCCCCCACCACGGCCCAGGACCCCAGTCGTCGTCGCCGCCCCAGTCACCGTGTCCGTGCCCATGCCCGTGGCCGTCATCCTGTTGCCACGGTATGCCCGGCAAAGCGGGAGCGGCGTTGGCCACTGAGGGCGCCAGTCCAAAGGTGGCGAGGCCGATTACGCTGGCGAACGAGGCGGCAGTTGCGATGGTCTTCAGGCTTTTCATTGCGGAACCCCTAGAGACATAAGACTATTCAGCTATCAAATCCCCGAACCAGCGTCCACGTTAGTTGATGCCGGGGTGGTCGGCACCGCGGGACACCGTGGCGTCGACCACCAAGGCTGCGGTTCGGAAGGCGCTGCAAACCAACCACACGTTTGGCTGTCCACCGACGGCCGCCCACAAAGCGGACGCGAGCTGGGATAACTCGCGATCAGTACGCGACCGGTCAGTACCGTTTCTAGGAGCCGCACCGAAAGGCAGCAGCTTCTATCGGTTGCTCAGTTATCGGTCAGTGAGCGCCATGCTCGCGGACCCGCAACCTCAAGCCCGCTTATTTCTCCTGTTCAGATCCGTATCCCGGGACGGCTGGACCCGCTTCGGCTCGCCCGGCATCTTCGGGGTGCCCACCAGTTGAACGCCATGCCGACCCGCGGATATGCAGGTCGACCACGAGCGTTGTGCGGCAGGTTGTCGGGCGAATTATTCGCCTGTTTTTAAGGAGACGGGCTTCACCCCTACTGCGGCATTTCGACGCGGCTCTGAACTAGCACCCATACCGCCGGTGTGGCCTCCCGGCCGTTGTCGCGGCGGCGGTCAGGCGTGGCGGGCTGCCTCCTGGGCGAGCTGCACACGCGAGGTCAGCCCAAGTTTGGTGTAGACGTGGGTCAGGTGGGTTTGCACGGTGCGTGGTGAGACGAAAAGCCTTGTGGCGATGTCTTTGTTGGCCAGCCCGTCGCTGACGAGGCGGACGATGTCGCGCTCTGTGGGGGTGAGCGAGGCCCAGCCACTGGTGGGTCGTTTGCGTTCGCCGCGGCCGCGCTGGGCGTAGGCGATCCTCACCGGTATGCACCCCGATGCGCAGCCGGATCGGCGCCAACGGTGCTAACTGCAACTGCAGCGCACACGCCACCGCGTCGGACGCGCGGACGAACGCCGCCACAAAACTGTCACCCTCGCCCTGCTCCACCGGACGCACGCCGCCATAGGCGGCGATGAATTCAGAGACGGTTTGGTTGAGGCGTGCGACGGCGGCGGCCATCTCCTGCGGTTGGCTCTCCCACAGCGGCGTGGAGCCCTCGACGTCAGCCAAAAGCAGCGTCACCGTGCCCGTCGGCAAAAGCCCGCTCACGCCAAGATCGCTCCAGTCCACCATCGGCAGGTCCGCGCGGGGATCGATCTCGCTCATGCTAGCCAGCATGCGGCCACCACACGCGGCAAAACATCAGCGCAACCGCGCAGATTGCAGCTGTCACATGCGCATATCCACGACCCCTGATCGCGCAGATTTACGCGCTGACGGCCGAAGCACAACCAGAGCCACGCAACCACCGAGCAACAGCCTGAGCCAATTCGCGTGATCAGCCCGGGGCCGCTGCAACTTAACAGCGCGACCGGTTTCCGTCTCTGCGTCCCCCGGGTTTCGAACATCATTAAGGCACGTCTGGTGTGTCGCGCGGCAGACCTGTCGGCAGGTCACGCACCCCGCCCCGCCGAGCGGTGCGCTTCGGCGAGCTTGTTGCGCGAGGTCAGGGTGGCGGGGTGGTCGGCGCCCAGGACGCGTTCGCTGTCGGTGAGGGTGCGCTCCAACAGCGGGATCGCCTGATCGAGGCGCCCCGCCGAGAGGTAAGCGTCGGCGAGGCTGTGGCGCGAGCGCAGGGTGTCGCGGTGGTCGGCGCCCAGGAGGCGTTCGCAGTCGGCGAGGGTGCCCTCGAATAGCAGGATCGCCTCCGCGAGGCGCCCCGCAGCTTGGTAGGCGACGGCGAGGTTGTTGCGCGCGGTCAGGCCGTTGCGGTGGTCGGCGCCCAGCACCCGCTCGGAGTCGGCGATGCCGGCGACGGCGCGCTCCAACACCGGGATCGCCTCCTCGAGGCGCCCCACCGCCTGATAGGCGACGGCGAGGTTGTTGCGCGAGCGCAGGGTGTTGGGGTGGTCGGCGCCCAGCACCTGCTCGTAAGCGGTGATGTTGCGCTCGTATAGGGGGATCGCCTCCTCGAGGCGCCCCGCCGCCTGGTAGGCGGAGGCGAGGCCGTGGCGCGAGCCCAGGGTGTCGGGGTGGTCGGCGCCCAGGATGCTTTCGCAGTCGGCCACGACGCGCAGCCCGAGGTCTATGGCGCGGGTGAGGTCCGCTGCGGCCCGCAGTTGTCGCACCCCCCACCTCCGGGCGCGCAGCTCTCGGGCCATGATGTCGCCATCCGGCGGCGCCACGATGGTGGCCTCCCACAGCGCCTCGATCTGGGAGACCAAATCGGATCCGAGGTCACGCTGGGCCCAGGCTCGCGACTCGTCGAACAGCTGCGGCTCCAGCATGTCTAATGCGCCGGCCAACGTGGTCGTCCACCTACCGCTGGCCCGGTCGCGTTCGCGCAACACCCGGCCGACCAGCCGGTGCATGATAACCGCGTCGCCGCCGACCGACCACGACAGCAGACATCCGCGCACGCAGCGCTCCACGAACCCGATCACCGCCATCGGCGGGTCGACGCGCCCGCGCGATCGCGTCAAAGCTGCGGGGCCAGCAGCAACGCGATCAGGCCCAGGCCGCGGTGCGGCGCATCACCGCGGAACTCGCCGACATCGCCGAAGCCGCGCTGCGCGAGGCTGCCATGGTGCTGCACAATGCCCCGCGCGCTGGGCACTGCCACGGGGGTGCGTAGAGGCCGGCTACTGCAGGCGACCAACCACCTCGACACCATGGTGGGCCGCACACAGTGGGTGGTTACGCAGACCCGCCTCCGCTTGGCCGGGGTGATGCCCGAGTCGGCGCACCGGGTGGTCAGCCTGCACGATGTCGATGCCCGCCCGATCCGCAAAGGACGGCTGGGCAAGCCCGTCGAATTCGGCTACAAGGCCCAAATCATCGACAATGCCGACGGCGTCATCCTCGACCACATCGTCGAAGGCGGAAACCCCGTCGACGCACCTCAATTGGCGCCGGCGATCGAACGGATCACCGGCCGCGCCGGATGCCCTCCACGAGCGGTGACCGCTGACCGCGGCTACGGCTACGCCTCGGTCGAAGACGACCTACACCCAGCTCGGCGTGCACAGCGTCGCGATCCCACGGGCAAGCAAACCCGGTTCGGATAACGGCCAGATTGCACCCTCGATTCGCACATGACAGACGCGGCGGTATTGGGCCCGGGGGTATTACAGGCCTAATTTGGGCTCTAGCGACACTCTCTGTAGCCGCACAGGAGGTCGACGTGGCCAAAACAGAACTCGCGACGCTGCTCGCCCTAGCAGCTGCCCTGATGATCGGCATCGGAGACGTCATCCAGCAGCGATCGGCCCAAGACGTCACCGACGAGAAGGTCGGCACGTTCGAACTGTTCGGCCACCTGCTGCGCGACCGCCAGTGGTGGGCGGGCACCCTAACAGCCGCGGCCGGTTTCGCGCTGCAGGCCGCGGCGCTGGATTTCGGTTCAGTGATGCTCGTGCAGGCGCTGTCGGTGACCTCCTTGCTGTTCGCGCTGGTCATCAGCGCGATGGTGGACCACCGCCGGATCACCCGTTGGGAAGGCACTTGGGCTGTGCTGCTCGCCGCCGCGGTTGCGGTCATCGTCACGGTCGGCAACCCCCATGAAGGGCAGGCACGAGCGTCGCTTCACGCCTGGGCTGTCGTGGCCGCGATCATGGTTCCGGCGCTGGTCCTGTGTGCGATTGGCGCTCGGATCTTCTCGGGTTCGGTCAGCGCAATGTTGTGGGGGCTGATGTCCGGCTCGCTGTGGGGCGTGTTCTCGGTGCTGACCAAGGGCGTGGTCACCCGGATTGGCCGCGGTATCGCGGCGTTGCTACGCACACCTGAGCTGTACGCTTTGGCGGTGGTGGGAACCTCCGCCACGGCCTGGGAACAGTCGGCGTTCCGGGCCGGCCCGCTGTCCTGGTCATTGCCCGTGGTGACCGTCTCCGAGCCCCTTGTCGCGTCGGTGCTCGGCACGACCATGCTGGGCGAAACGGTCACCACCAACCATGCCGGCCGGGTCGCAACAGCCGTGTCGGTCGCGGTGGCGATCGTGGCGGTGGTGGCGCTGGCCCGCAGCCAGGCGGCCGCGGCGCCCCAGCGGGGCGCGAGACAAATCAGCCGAGACGACTGATTAGTTATCGATGCAGCCTGCTGGGCCGGGCCTTTCGACCTTAAGTGCCTACTCGGTCCTGAAGGCACGATTGCAGATTCCAGACGAGGCGGCTGTCCATGCAAGATGGGGTCAGGGCTGGCCTGATGTCATCCGGACCAGAAGGTCAGCGACGCGGGCGGCGTTGTCGTCTCGGACCAGCCGCCCGACGGCACCACCATCGAGGCAGCCCAAGCCACTGTGGGCCGCTTCGTCCGCGTCCGAGGCGACACCCGCATCCGGGCCACCGCCGACGGGCGGTCCTCGGTGGCCAGATTGTCAGGTAGGAGTTGCGGCTTGCCCTTGGCGCGCGCCGTTGAGCGCTACGGTGGCACGTGATGGATGTGCGATTTCTCGGATTCGGATCGATCGAGGTCGAGGGACGAGCGTATGAGCACGACATCGTCATCGACCGAGGTGTGGTGCGCAAGCGGAGCAAGAAGCCCTCGAAGCCCTACCGCGACAAGTTCGGACACACTCCGCTCTCGGCGGACGAGGAGATCCCCTGGGGCGGACCCCGCTTGATCATTGGCACCGGGGCCCACGGCTCGCTGCCGATCATGCCTGAGGTGGTGGAGGAGGCTGCGCGCCGACACATTGACCTTGTCGCTGTCCCGACGGAACAGGCCTGCGGACTGATCTCGGGCCTCAAGCCACGGGAGGTCCGCGCGGTCCTTCACGTCACCTGCTGATCCAACGGTGTGGAGCGGGAGCGCCTCGGCGGTCTACCCTCGGTCTAACGCCCCCTCACGCAGTCGGTTCACCACGACGCTTGGTGACCCGCGCAAGACCCATCGCGCGGCCAAGGCAGCCGTGCAGGCCGACTGGAAAACGGGGCTCCTCTGAGCAGGCGCGCTCCCGTGGGCTGGTGGTCAGTCTCTCCCCGCGCACTGAGTCCAGCAGTCGTGGTCTGCGTGCGCGGGTTCCACGGGGTCGTACTCGTCCTCCGCATCTTCAAACTCGTCGGCCGGTGAATCAGCCGCGACAGGCCCCTGCCACTCGAGCTGCCGCAGCAGCTCTTCGTGCCGCTCCTCTGGCACGAAGTGATGGACCACCTCAATGATGCGACTCATCTGCGCCCACATGTCCGCCATCTTGGTACTGCTGGCCTGGGACTGCATCAGCGCTTGTAGCCGACCGGCGGCGATCATGCCCGTGTTCACGTCGACCTTGGTGTCCGGATCGACCAGGGTTTCATAGCCCTTGGCCATGACCGTCTCGAAGAACGCCATCGGGGTGATCGCCGTGGCCACGGCGGTGACGAAGTCGACGCTGTTCTCCTGCGCCCGCCGCTCAAGAATCCGCCGGTAGGTTGCCTTGGCGACATTCTGCACGGGGAAATGCCGTGAGGTGTGGTTGCGGATCGAGTCGATCGTGACCCGATCACGCTTATCGAGCTTGGCGTTGTCTTCCCTCAGAGCCCGTAGGATCATGGCATAGCTGAGGCCAGCGGCCAACATGTCGTTGACCTTCTTGCGTACGTGGTCGTTCGGCAGATCCGGCAGCGGGGCTCGAGGTGGAAGCCGTTGCGTGGGGCCAACTCGATCGACTCCACGATCTCACCGACAACGTTGGGTACCGCCTGGGACAGCGTCATAACTCTTTCCCTCAATCCGGCATCGGGGCCGCGTATGTATCGCTTCCAGTCTGGCAGGAGCAGAACCTTCTACGCAGTGCCCGAATCCACAGTGTTTCCGCGGCACTTCGCGGCACATCCGTGCACGAAATGCTCTACAGCGTCCGGTAGAGGCACGGTCAAGCCGTCACTCCCTCCCATCTGGTGATCACTGAGCCGTCTTCGGCTCCGACGGCCCTCGTCGTGACATCCGTTGGGGGCTAGCGGCAACCGCCCGTTGTCCGCGCTGCTGAGACCGCCCGTGGCTCTGGCCCATCGCAACGATCCGATGAGGCCTGGCCATCCTCAGCGCCCAGAACGCCTGCCTGACACCAAGCGGCTGTTCTTCACGGCCAGCGCATGACGATCCGCTGCTGCACCGTTCCTCTGGCACATTCCGGCACGCCGGTTAGGGCTGAAACTCCGCCCGCTTCGCGTGTGCACGCTCATCGCAGATTCCGCTGAGGGTGCGCCGGATGCCGATTCAGTTGTCCCCTCATTCTCCCACACACAGACAGTCGTCGACGGACTGGCGTTTTTGCCCCCCGCCGGCGGCCAGGGGCAGGAGGGATGACGGACGGACGAAGCGCGGCGGGGGTTCTTTTCTTGGATGTGGTTCCCAGTCGTTCCGTCTGGTTCCCAGGGCGTCGGTGACCCCGTCAATCACGGCCAATGCGTACCGGCCCGAGAGCATGTCGGCCCACGCCTCTCGTTCCTCCGGCGAGTCCGGGCTCATCTCCGGATGGCGGTAATCGAAGTGCTTGTCTATTGACTGCGGGGCTCCGCCGAGTTCGACGAGGCGCTCCACGACCGACATCGCATCCGAGTCGAAGTCCACATACAGCACGTCCTCGCCCCTGTTGAGCAGTCGGACACACTCGGCCTGCACGATCAACGACTTCCCCGACTCGGATTCACCGTGGATGCTGTGGACCATGCCCGGATACAGCAGGCACACCCCGTCGGTCCGCTCGAACAGCGTCGGGACCAACAACTCCCGGTTGCCCTGGAGCAGATCGGTGAGCTCCACGCGCCCCCACGACGGCTCATTCTGCGGCGCTCCTGTGTCATCGTCGGGGACGCTGGTGCCGCTCTCTATAGGCAGCTGCATGCGCAGAGCAGTCCAGGGGTCGCTGGGAGGGGTTCCGGCGATGAGCAAGGCAGCACCCTCGGTGAGCCGCTGGAACTCCGCCTCGGCCACCCGACGAGGGCGGGTGTCGGTGACCTCCATGACGTAGGCGGTGAACAGCTTGGCCAGCGCCCTGGGCACACCGACATCGACCCCATGTGTCCAACCTGCCGCGGCTGGTCGCGCACGAGTCGTATCCGGGCCACCACACCGAGCACTGCCGCAAGGCGGCCGGCCTGGTCGAGCGCGACGGTCACGCCGAGCAGACGATATTTCTGGTGAACACCCACCCCGCAGTGCCTGATGGCGGAGGGCCTGGCCGACCTGGCGCTGTACGCGGCGATCGGTGCGGGCTGGGGAAGCTGGGCCGCCGACATCTACGCCGACCTCGGGCTGCGGTTTGACGGCGAGCGGGCCGAGGCGATCGGTGAGGCATCCGCGGCGCTGGCCGACGTGCGCCAGGACGCGGCGCTGATGCTGCACGACGAGCACCGGGACGCCGACGAGGTGGCCGCTTACCTGTCGCGGTGGCTGCTGGTCGACGATGCCCGGGCCCGGTCAGATGCTGCGGTTCCTGTCGTCGCCGCTGTGGCGGGCCTACACCAGCACCTACGTCGAGGGATACCGCCTGCTTGGCCGCTGGCTCGACGCCAGGCCCCCGGGCACGCCCGTCACCGAGCGGTTCACGCGCCTGCTGGACGAGCCGCTGATCCCGTCGGCCCTAGACTGGCGGGCGTGACTACCGATGAGCGCTTGCGCGAAGAGGGGGCAGGCCCCCCACCACGCACAGACTCGACCGCGACAACTCCCGCGCCCGCACCTGGCGCCGAGTACGCCGCCACCGCCGGCGCGGCCTACCGTGCGGCACTGGATGTCATCGAGTCCGTGGAACCCCGGATCGCGGCGGCTACGCGCAAAGAGCTTGCTGATCAACGGGATTCGCTGAAGCTGATCGCCAGCGAGAACTATGCCTCGCCGGCGGTGCTGCTCACCATGGGGACCTGGCTGTCGGACAAGTACGCCGAGGGCACGATCGGCCACCGGTTCTACGCCGGTTGTCAGAACGTCGACACCGTCGAGGCCGTGGCCGCCGAACACGCCGAGAAGCTGTTCGGCTCGCCGCACGCCTACGTCCAACCGCACTCCGGCATCGATGCGAACCTCGTTGCGTACTGGGCCATCCTGGCCACCCGGATCGAGGCGCCCGGCCTGGCCGAGGCGGGCGTCAAGCACGTCAACGACCTGTCGGAAGCCGACTGGGAACAGCTGCGCGCCAAGCTCGGCCACCAGCGGCTGCTTGGCATGTCGCTGGACGCGGGCGGCCATCTGACCCACGGCTTCCGGCCCAACATCTCCGGCAAGATGTTCCACCAGCGCAGCTACGGCACCGACCCGGCCACCGGGCTGCTGGACTACGACGCCGTCGCCGCCGTTGCGCGCGAGTTCAGGCCGCTGATCCTGGTCGCGGGGTACTCGGCCTACCCGCGCCGGATCAACTTCGCCAGGATGCGCGAGATCGCCGACGAGGTGGGCGCCACCCTCATGGTCGACATGGCGCACTTCGCCGGGCTGGTGGCCGGCAGGGTGTTCACCGGCGACGAGGACCCGGTGCCGCACGCCCATGTCACCACCACCACGACGCACAAGTCGCTGCGTGGGCCGCGTGGCGGGCTGGTGCTGGCCACTCCCGAGTACGCCGAGGCCGTCGACAGGGGCTGCCCGATGGTGCTCGGTGGGCCGCTGGCTCACGTCATGGCCGCCAAGGCCGTCGCGCTCGCGGAGGCCCGTCAGCCCGCCTTCCGGGCCTACGCCCAGCGGGTCGCCGACAACGCCAGGGCCTTCGCGGACGGCCTGCTTCGGCGCGGCGCGCGGCTGGTCACCGGTGGCACCGACAACCACATCGTGCTGCTGGACGTGACGTCGCTCGGCCTGACCGGGCGGCAGGCCGAGTCGGCGCTGCTGGAATCCGGGGTCGTCACCAACCGGAACGCCATCCCCGCCGACCCGAACGGCGCCTGGTACACCAGCGGCATCCGGTTCGGCACCCCGGCGCTGACGACGCGGGGCTTCGGCGAAGCCGAGTTCGACCGGGTGGCCGAGCTCGTGGTCGACGTGCTGACCAACACGTCGCCGCAGGGTAGCTCGAAGGCGAAGTACACGCTGGCCGATGGCACCGCCGCGCGGGTGCACTCCGCGGCGGCCGAGCTGGTTGCCGCCAACCCGCTCTACCCGGGGCTGACGCTTTAGAAACGCTTGAGAAGCGCTTGAGAAGCGCTTCAGAAGCCCGGCACGCCGCGCCGGATTTTACGAAACCCTTAGACTTGGGTTACTGTAACCGCATGGCACAGAAACCTGTTATGACACCGCTGATGGCCGAGTTGGAACCGGCCGTCAAGGAGAACTGGGACCGGCATCTGGCCACCGCCGGATTCTGGTGCGCGCATGACTTCGTGCCATTCGAACGGGGCGAGAACTTCAAGATGCTCGGCGGGCGCGACTGGGACGCCTCGCAGGTGAAGCTGCCCCGCCACATCACCGACGCGCTGGAGATCTTCCTGATCACCAAGGACAACCTGTCCGCCTACCACCGCGAGTTCGTCGAGCACTTCATCCTCGAGGAAGCGTGGGGATTGTGGATCGGGCGGTGGACCGCCGAGGAGAACCTGCACGCGATCGTGATCCGCGAGTATCTCGTCGTCACCCGCGAGGTCGACCCGTCGGCCAACGAGGCGGTCCGCGTCGAGCACGTGATGAAGGGCTACCGCGGCGATCAGCTGAGCCGCATCGAGACGCTGGTGTTCATGGCGCTGCGGGAGCGCACCCACGCGGTGTTCTGCCGGCGGCTGGCCGGGCAGATCGAGGATCCGACGTTGCGCGCGATGATCGAGACCATTGCCAACGACGAGGAACGCCACGAGGAGTACTTCTCGAACCTGGTGCGCGCGTGCCTGCGCATCGAGCCGGAGGAATCCGTCGCCGCGGTCGCGTCCCGGGCCGCGCAGATGTACGTCGTCGGCGCGGACATCGACGCCTATCAGGACAAAGTGGCCAACGTGGCCGAGGCCGGCATCTTTGACGAGAACGTGCTGCGCCGGTGCGTTTCCGACATGATCACCTCGTGGGGCCTGGCGGACCGCGACGAGACGAGCAGGTTCGTCGTTCGCTGAGGTAGCGGCGCGCCAGACGGCGCCGGCGGCGCGAGCGGAGTAGCGTCGTTTGTCGATGGCTAGCGACATGCTCTGCTATCCGGGCGGTACCGATCGTTGTGACTGGAACGGGACCGGCCCCGGTCCTGGTACCGCTGTGACCGCTGAGACGCCTCCGCGGGGCCGCGCGGGCCCAAGGAGCGATACGTGACAGATTCGCCCGTTCGGACCTATGTGCTCGACACCTCCGTCCTGCTGTCCGATCCGTGGGCTTGCACCCGCTTCGCCGAGCACGAGGTGGTCGTGCCGCTGGTGGTGATCAGCGAACTGGAGGCCAAGCGCCACCATCACGAACTGGGCTGGTTCGCCCGGCAGGCGCTGCGCTTGTTCGATGACCTGCGGTTGGAGCACGGGCGACTGGACCAGCCGATTCCGGTTGGCACACAAGGCGGAACGCTTCATGTTGAGCTCAACCACAGCGACCCGGCGGTGCTGCCCGCGGGCTTCCGCACCGACACCAACGACGCGCGGATTTTGACGTGCGCGGCCAACCTCGCCGCTGAGGGCAAACGAGTCACGTTGGTGAGCAAGGACATTCCGCTGCGGGTCAAGGCCGGCGCGGTTGGACTGGCCGCCGACGAGTACCACGCCCAGGACGTCATCACGTCCGGCTGGACCGGGATGGCCGAGCTCGACATCTCGGCCGACGACATCGACGCGCTGTACGCCGAAGGGGGGATCGACCACGAGGCGGCGCGCGATATGCCGTGCCACACCGGCGTGCGGCTGCTCGGCGGCAACTCCCACGCGCTGGGCCGGGTGAACCCCGACAAGCGCGTGCAACTGGTGCGCGGCGACCGCGAGGTGTTCGGGTTGCGCGGCCGCTCGGCCGAGCAGCGGGTCGCGCTGGATCTCTTGCTCGACGAGTCGGTGGGCATCGTGTCGCTGGGCGGCAAGGCCGGCACCGGCAAGTCTGCGCTCGCGCTGTGCGCGGGCCTGGAGGCCGTGCTGGAACGGCGGACGCAGCGCAAGGTCGTCGTGTTCCGGCCGCTGTACGCGGTCGGCGGGCAGGATCTCGGCTATCTGCCCGGCAGCGAGAGCGAGAAGATGGGCCCGTGGGCGCAGGCCGTCTTCGACACGCTGGAAGGGCTGGCCAGCCCGGCGGTGCTCGACGAGGTGCTGGCCCGCGGCATGCTCGAGGTGCTGCCGCTCACCCACATCCGCGGCCGCTCACTGCACGATTCGTTCGTGATCGTCGACGAGGCGCAGTCGCTGGAGCGCAATGTGCTGCTGACCGTGCTGTCGCGGCTGGGGACCGGATCGCGGGTGGTGCTGACCCACGACGTGGCGCAGCGTGACAACCTCCGGGTCGGCCGCTACGACGGCGTCGCCGCGGTGATCGAGAAGCTCAAGGGCCACCCGCTGTTCGCCCACGTCACCCTGGTCCGAAGCGAGCGCTCGCCGGTCGCGGCGCTGGTCACCGAGATGCTCGAGCAGATCAGCCCGGGCGCGCTGCCCTGATCGCCACCAGCCCGGGCCGGTAAGCTGCCCGCGTGCCCAAACGACCCGACAACCAGCGCTGGCGGTATTGGCGGACCGTCGCGGGCGTGGTTGCCGCGGCCGCCGTGCTGGTGATCGGCGGCCTGACCGGTCACGTGCGGCTGGCCAGCGCCGGCGAGGTCGACTGCGGCCAGGTCAAGTGCGTGGCGCTGACGTTCGACGACGGGCCGAGCCCGTACACCGGCCGGCTGCTGCAGATCCTCAAGGACAATGACGCCAAGGCGACGTTCTTCATGATCGGCAACAAGGTGGCCGCTGATCCGGCCGGTGCCAGGCAGGTGGCCGACGCTGGCATGGAGATCGGCAACCACACGTGGGAACACCCCAACATGACCGCGATCCCGCCGGAGGACATCCCCGGTGAGCTGTCCAAGGCCAGCGACGCGATCAGGGCGGCGACGGGTCAGACGCCGACGCTCTTCCGCACCGCAGGCGGCCTGATCAACGACAACGTGCTTTCGGCGGCCAGACAGCAGGGCCTGGCCGACATCAATTGGGACGTCATCCCTTTCGACTGGATGAACGACGCCAACACCGGGGCGACCAGATACATGCTGATGACCCAGACCAAGCCGGGGTCAGTGGTGTTGTTCCACGATACCTACTCCAGCACAGTGGATTTGGTGTACCAATTCATCCCGGTGCTCAAGGCGAACGGCTATCACATGGTCACCGTCACCCAGCTGCTCGGGCCACGTTCGCCCGGCAGCAGCTACGGCAGCCGCGAAAACGGCCCTCCGGCCAACGACATCACGGACATCCCCGCGGCCGAGATTCCCACGCTGCCGCAAACCCCGTCGCCGAAGCCGATGCCGAACGTCCCGATCACCGACATCCCCGGCGCCAACTCGGGCGGCGTGAACAACGGCGCTTAGCGCGCGAACAACGACGCTCGGCGCGAACAACGGCGCCTCTAGCGCCCGTCCTCCACCTTGGCCATCGCCAGCACATCCAGCCGCTTGTCCAGCTCTTCGAGCGACAGCTTGTCGCCGATCAACCCGCGGTCGATCACCGTCTGCCGGATGGTCTTCCGCTCCTTCAGCGCCTCCTTGGCGACCGCGGCGGCCTCTTCGTAGCCGATGATCGAGTTCAGCGGCGTCACGATCGACGGCGACGACTCCGCCAACTCCCGCAGGCGGTCCTCGTGTGCCACCAGCCCGTCGATGCAGCGTTCGGCGAACAACCGCGAGACGTTGGTCAACAGCTTGAACGACTCGAGGACGTTGCGCGCCATCATCGGGATGTAGACGTTGAGCTCGAACGCGCCGTTCGCACCGCCCCACGCGACCGCGGCGTCGTTGCCGATCACCTGTGCGGCGACCTGAGTAACCGCCTCGGGAATGACCGGATTGACTTTGCCCGGCATGATCGAGCTGCCCGGCTGCAGATCCGGCAGGCCGATCTCGGCCAGCCCGGTCAGCGGGCCCGAGCCCATCCAGCGGATGTCGTTTGCGATCTTCGTCAGCGACACGGCGATCGTCCGCAGCGCGCCCGACGCCTCCACCAGCCCGTCGCGGGCCGCCTGAGCCTCGAAATGGTTGACGGCGGAGCGCAGTTCCGCAAGACCGGTCTGCTCTTTCAGAACATCGACGACCTTCTCGCCGAAGCCGTCGGGCGCGTTGAGCCCGGTGCCGACCGCGGTGCCGCCGATCGCCAGCTCGCCCAACCTCGGCAGCGTGGCCCGCACCCGCTCGATGCCGGCCTCGATCTGGCGGGCGTAGCCCGAGAACTCCTGGCCCAGCGTCACCGGGACCGCATCCATCAGGTGGGTGCGTCCGGACTTCACGACGGTCCGCCACTGCCGGGACTTGGACTCCAGCGCATCACGCAGCACCTCCAGGGCTGGAATCAGTTGGCGCACCGCCGCTTCCGTCGCCGCGATGTGGGTGGCCGTGGGAAACGTGTCGTTCGACGATTGCGACCGGTTCACATCGTCGTTCGGATGCAACGTGACGCCGTAGCCGGCCGCGATGCTGGCGATCACCTCGTTGGCGTTCATGTTCGAGCTGGTGCCCGAGCCGGTTTGGAACACATCGATCGGGAACTGGTCGTCGTGCTTGCCGTCGGCGATCTCGGCCGCGGCGGCGATGATGGCGTCGGTCTTCTCCGCGTCGAGCAGTCCCAGGTCCTTGTTCACCTGCGCGCACGCGCCTTTCAGCAGGCCCAGCGCCCGGATCTGGGTGCGCTCCAGCCCGCGGCCCGAGATCGGGAAGTTCTCCACCGCACGCTGGGTCTGCGCCCGCCAGAGCGCGGTCTTGGGCACCCGGACCTCGCCCATGGTGTCGTGTTCGATGCGGTACTCGGTGTCGGCAGCGCTGTCGACGCTCATCTGGTTGTCCCTCGTTCGTTGAACTGGATCACGGCAGCGGGTGTGCCGCCGAACTGTCGCCGGTGAAGTCGATGGCGGAGTACTCGTTGAGCTTCGACAGCCGGTGATAGGCCTCGATCATCCGGACCGTGCCGGATTTCGAGCGCATCACGATCGACTGTGTGGTGCAGCCGCCGCCGTAGTAGCGGACGCCCTTGAGCAGGTCGCCGTCGGTGACACCGGTGGCGCAGAAGAACACGTTCTCGCTCGACACCAGGTCCTCGGTCGTCAGCACCTGGTCCAGGTCGTAGCCGGCGGCGACGGCCCGCTGCCGCTCGGCGTCGTCCTTCGGGGCCAGCTGCGCCTGGATTGCGCCGCCCATGCAGCGGATCGCGGCCGCGGTGATGATGCCTTCCGGCGTGCCGCCGATGCCGGCGAGCATGTCGGTGCCGGAGTTCGGCCGGCATGCGGAGATCGCGCCTGCGACGTCGCCGTCGGTGATCAGCCGGATCCGGGCACCCGCCGTGCGGACGTCCTCGATCAGCCGAGCGTGCCGGGGCCGATCGAGGATGCAGACCGTGATGTCCGACGGCGACGCGTGCTTGAGCTTGGCCACCCGCCGGATGTTCTCGCCGATCGGAGCGTTGATGTCGAGCGCCTCGACGGCATCCGGACCGACGGCGATCTTGTTCATGTAGAACACCGCCGACGGGTCGAACATCGAACCGCGCTCGGCCACTGCCAGCACCGAGATCGCGTTCGGCAGCCCCTTGCTCATCAGGGTGGTGCCGTCGATCGGGTCGACGGCGAAGTCGCACTCCGGGCCGTCCCCGTTGCCCACCTCCTCGCCATTGTAAAGCATTGGCGCGTTGTCTTTTTCGCCCTCTCCGATGACCACGACACCGCGCATCGACACGGAGTTGACCAGCTCGCGCATCGCGTCGACCGCGGCACCGTCGCCGCTCTCCTTGTCACCGCGGCCTACCCAGCGGCCCGCCGCCATCGCACCCGCCTCTGTGACGCGGACGAGTTCCAACGCGAGGTTGCGGTCGGGGGCCTCTCTCCTGCGGGCATCAGCCATGCCGCGATTCTCCCAGAAGCGGCACCGTCGTCCAGAGCTGGGATACTGGCGGCGTGACCACCCAGCCCCACCCGGCCCCCAAACCGGCCAAGTCCCGGTTGTTCCAGGACGGCCGCGACATGTTCTGGTCGCTGGCGCCGCTGGTGGTGGCCTGCATCGTGCTGGCCGGGCTCGTCGGCATGTGCTCCGTTCAGCCGTTGGGGCCGGGCCGCGGCCACGTGCCCACCTACGACGCGGCCGCCGCGCTGCGCGCCGACGCCGCCGATATCGGGTTCCCGGTGCGTCTGCCCCGGCTGCCGCCTGGCTGGCAGCCCAACTCGGGCAGCCGCGGCCGCATTGACGACGCCCGCACGGCGACCGTCGGATACCTCGCGCCCAGCGGCATGTACCTGAGCATCACGCAGAGCAACGCGGACGAGCCCCGGCTCGTGGCGTCCGTCCACCCGGACATGTACCCGACCGGTGCGGACGATGTGGACGGTATCCGGTGGGTCGTCTACGAGGGCGGCGACAAGACCGAGCCGGTGTGGACCACGCGGCTCGGCGGTCGCACCGGCGCCACGCAAATCGCGATAACCGGTGCCGGTAGCCCCGCGGAGTTCCGTACGCTTGCGGCGGCCACGCAATCCCAGCCACCCCTCCCCGCGGGATAGGAGACGCATGGACGCAGCACCCGAAGCGGACCTCACCGGCTGGGCCGGCTCGCCGTTTACCGGAGCGGGCATCACTCACGACGTCTACCGCAAGGGCGAAGGACCGGGCGTCGTGCTGATCCCTGAGATACCGGGCATCCACCCTGGTGTTCTGGCCCTCGGAAATTACCTGGTGGACAACGGTTTCAGCGTTGCATCGCCCTCGTTGTTCGGTGAGCCGGGCAGGCCGCTGTCGATCGGCTACCTGGTGCCGACCATGGCGCGGGCATGTGTGGCGAGGGAATTCGTGGCGTTCGCGACCAACGCGCAACGGCCGGTCGCCCGCTACCTGCGCGAGCTGGCGCGGGACCTCAACGAGAAGACACCCGGCCGCGGCGTCGGCGTGATCGGCATGTGCTTCACCGGCGGCTTCGCGCTGGCCGCCGCGGTCGACGACAGCGTGCTGGCCCCGGTGCTGAGTCAGCCGTCGCTGCCGCCGCCGATCACGCCTGCCCACCGGCGCGATCCGGGGCTGTCGGAGCAGGAGCTTCAGGTCGTCGTCGACCGCACCAAGAACGAGGGGCTGTGCGCGATGGGACTGCGGTTCACCCGCGACCCCGCTGTGCCGGGCGAGCGGTTCGCGACGCTGCGCCGGCGGCTCGGCGACGCGTTCGAGGTGATCGAGATCGACTCGTCGCCCGGCAACGAGCACGGCTTCGGCCGGATGGCCCACTCGGTGATCACCGACCAGGTCCGCGAGAAGGACGGCCATCCCGCCTACGAGGCGCGCAAACGGGTGGTGGAGTTCCTCAGGGAGCGGCTGGCTGCTGGTTAGCGCGCTGCGCCTCACGCTGGGCGGCGTCGACGCCAGCGCGGGCACGCCGTCAGGTTCGCGGCGTCGCGGTGTCGGTGCTCGTGCGAAACGTTATCCAGCCCGCTGCATGGCCCGCTGCCCCTCGACAAACCGGATTGCCATGCGCTGCATGAGGCCGGGCGCGAGTCGGGCGAACAACCACGCCGCCCGCGCCTGCCGCGGCACCACGAGCAGTGCCTTGTTGCGTTCGATCGCGCGCAGCGTGTCGCGCGCGAGCCGGTCGGGGTCGTACGCGGTGCGGACGCCCTGGCCCTTCAGGTAGTAGTCGCGCCCGACGAACCCGCCGACCGCCCCCTTGTCGAGGATCGGCGTCTCGACCGCCGCGGGGCAGACCGCAAGCACGCCGACGCCGCGGCCGGCGGCCTCGGTGCGCAGCGCCAGCGAGAGCCCGACGACGGCGTGCTTGGTCGTCACGTAGCTGGTGATCTGCCCCGCCGCCGTCAGCCCGGCCATCGACGCGGTGTTGACGATGTGCCCGTGGCCCTGCCGCACCATCACCGGGTACGCCGCGACGACGCCGTGAACCACGCCGCGGACGTTGACGTCGATGATGGCGTTCCACTGCTGCAGCGTGAGCAGCTCCGTGTCGCCGCCCCAGGCGATGCCGGCGTTGTTGAACATCAGGTCGAGGCGGCCGGTGCGCTCGACCACCTCGTCCACGGCGGCCTGGACCTCGGTCGCGTCGGTGACGTCGAGCCGCGCCGATCGCGCGGTGCCCCGCCCGGTCAGCGCCTCGGCGGTGCGCTGCGCGGCGTCGCCGTCGACGTCGGTGCAGACCACGTCCGCGCCCGCCTCGACAAGTGCCCGGCACAACGCGGCGCCGATGCCCGAGCCGGCGCCGGTGACGATCGCCTGCTTGCCGGTGAAGTGACCGGTCATCGGGCCTATCCGTCCGGCCCCGGGTCGCCCCACTTGGCGCGGATCGCGTTCCACGGGTCCGCGTAGCGGCCCGGCCTCCGGTGGTACGGCGAACGGTGTTGGAGAAACGCCCGGACGAACGGCGCGGCCAGCCCTAGCGGACATCGCTTCCAGCCCGAGTTGGCGCGCAGGTCGGCGAGCATGCCCGGCCACGAGTGCTGCTGGAACGAGAGCACCTCCTGCGACCGCGCGGTGTTCATCCAATCGGTCGCGAACCAGTCACTGTCGTTGTCGGGATTGCCGGGCCGCCCGGGGGGCATCGCGCCGACCAGGCCGATGGCCGCCGTGAGGGCCGGGCCCAGGTCGCCCCATCTGCGCCGGTGTGAGTCGTCACCGCCGATCAGAAAGATCTCCCGCACGTTGTCGGGCGTGGTCGCGGCGCAGAATGCCCGCGCGACGTCGCGGACGTCGACGGTCTGGATGCGGCCGTCGGTGGGCTGCGCCGCTTCGAAGTAAAGCGAGTCGAGGTCGACGTCCAACCGCGGCTCACTGGACATCACCCCACCAAGGCGCAGCACCACCCATTCCAGATCGGATGACCGCAAGATTTTCTCGGCATCGACCTTGTGGCCCCCGTAGTTGTCTGACGGCGCGGTCGGGGTGTCGGCGGTCAGCAGGTCGCTGATCGTGTGCGGGTTGCGCGCGCCGTAGACCGCGACACTGGACGCCTGGATGAACCTCGGCGGTGCGGGCTGCGCGGATGCGGCACGCACCAGCGACGCCGTCGCATCGACGTTCACCGCACGCGCGAGTGCCCGGTGGGCATAGCACTGCGGCGGGATGATCGCTGCCAGATGCACGATGGCGGAAGGAGATACGGTGGCGAGAAGCGCGTCGACCTGGTCTGGCTTCGTCAGGTCGGCCCACCGCACGTCGACCCCGCGACGGGTCAACGCCGCGGCGGCCCGGCGATTGTCCGGGGTGTCGAGGTCCGTCGCTGCCACCCGGCGACCGTCGGCGAGCAACTGCTTGACCAATGCCGTGCCGACGAGGCCGAAGGCGCCGGTGACGAGAACGGCATCGGTTGCGGGCACTCGGTGTCCTCCTTGAGTCGCCGGCTAGACCTTAGCCGACTCCCTGGCGCGGGCGGCCTTCACCTCGTCGAACAATTCCAGGTAATAGGGCAGGCAGTCGTGCATCGCCTTGTCGGTGGCGTACAGCGGCTCGTAGCCGAGATCGCGCCGGGCCTTGGCCACCGAGAAGTAGTTGTCCCGATACAAACGCTCGACCGCGAGGGGCTCCAGCGGAGGTTGTGGCAGGCCGAACCTGAAATGCAGCCGCTGCCACGTCGTCATCGCCGCGTGTATCGGCCGGCCGGGATGCGCAACCGTGGCCAGTGTTCGCCGCACGCCTCCACCACGGGCCGCGCGAACTCGAACATGTTGATCGGGTCGTCGTCGTTGATGAAGTACGCCTGCCCGGGGGCGGTGCCGCCATCGACGAGATGCTCGCCGGCGAGGATGAAGCCCTGCACCAGGTTGTGCACGTACGAGTTGTCAAGGCGCGCACGCCGACTGCCGATCAGCACCTTCACCTGGCCGGTCACCACCCGCTCGAACACCTTCCGGAACATCGTCTGGTCTCCCGGCCCCCAGATGCCGCTCGGGCGGATCGCACACGTCAGCAGGCCGCCGGCGCCGTTCTGGGACAGCACGAATTTCTCGGCCGCCACCTTGGTCTCGGTGTACAGGTCGGCGAATCTGTCGGTGTAGGGCAATGTTTCGTCCCCGCCGGGAATCGCCTTGCCGCCGATGACGACGCTGTTGCTTGAGGTGTACACGAATCGCTTCACGCCGGCCTTCTGCGCGGCGTGCACCAGGTTCTTCGTGCCGCCGACGTTCACGTCGAAGCTGCGGCGCCGGTACTCCTCGGTCACCGAGCGGCCGCCCATCAGCTCGATCAGGGCCGCGGTGTGAAAGATCGTGTCCACGCCGTCTACCGCGGCGGCAACGGACTCCGGGTCGCAGATGTCGCCGACGATGGTCTCCAGGCGCGGGTGGGCGGCCAGCGCGGACGGCACGCGGTCGAATGAGCGAACCCAGTGCCCGCGATCGAGCAGCGCCGCGACGAGGTTGGCCCCGACGAAGCCGGAACCGCCGGTGACCATAACACGGCCGAGGTCAGTCGTCATTGCTGCGGCAGCCATGCCGGCGAGCATAACTGAAACCTGTTACAGTTCCGACTGTTCTTTGATCACGAAACTAACTTCTCAGTCCTTGGCCTCGTCATTGCGGGCCAGCGCATCCTCGACGCGTCTGCGAGCTCCGGCTAACTGCTTCTCGCATCTTTGTGCCAGTTCCTCGCCTCTTTCCCACAGCCGCAGCGACGAGTCTAGATCTAGCCCACCCTGCTCGAGCACCCGGACCACCTCGATCAGTTCGTCGCGCGCCTCCTCGTACCCCATCTCACTAATGGGTCTCAGATTCGGCTGCTCCGCGCCGGCGCTCATGAGCCGTCGTCCCCTGAGCTGACGGCGCCGAGAGCCCCGTCCGACACCCGGATCCGCAGCCGGGTTCCCGCGGGCCCGTCGTGGACGGAACGCAGCACCCTCGGCGCCGCGGCGTCAGCGACGGCCTGCACGACGGCATAGCCGCGCGCCAGCGTCGCGGCCGGACCGAGCGTGGCCAGCCGCGCGGACAGGTGGCCGATGCGGTCGCGTTCGGCGTCGACCAGCCTGGTGATGTCCCGCCGCGCCGCGGCGCGGGCGCGGTGGATCTCCTCGGTGTGGGCGGTCAGCGACTGCAACGGGGCGGCCAGCACCGGCCGGCTGCGCAGCTGGTGGATCATCCGCTCCTCACGCGTGACCCAGTTGCGCAGGGCCCGCGCGCCGCGGCGGCACAGCTCGTCGAGCAGCGCCTGCTCGGCCACGGTGTCGGGCACGATCCGCTTCGCGGCGTCGGTGGGGGTGGCCGCGCGCAGGTCGGCGACCAGGTCGCACAGCGGGTTGTCCGGTTCGTGGCCGACGGCGCTGACCACCGGTGTGATGCATGCGGCGATCGCCCGGCACAGGGTTTCGTCGGAGAACGGCAGCAGGTCCTCGACGCTGCCGCCGCCGCGGGCGAGCACGATCACGTCGACCTCGGGGTGGGCATCGAGGTCGGTCAGCGCGTCGACGATCTGGGCGACCGCGTTGGGCCCCTGCACGGCGGTGTTGCGGACCGCGAACCGCACTGCGGGCCAGCGGCCGGATGCCACCGTGGTGACGTCACGCTCGGCGGCGCTGGCACGTCCGGTGACCAGGCCGACCATCGTGGGCAGGAACGGGATCGGTCGCTTCAGCGCCGGATCGAACAGCCCTTCGGCGTCGAGCAGACGGCGCAGCCGCTCGATGCGGGCCAGCAGCTCGCCGATCCCGACCGCGCGAATCTCGCTGACCCGCAACGAGAATGTCCCGCGTCCGGTGTAGAAGGTCGGCTTGCCGCACACCACGACCTGCGTGCCCTCGGTCAGCCGGACCGGTGCGTTGGCCACCAGATCCCGCGGGCAGGTGATCGTCAGCGACATGTCGGCGGCCGGGTCGCGAAGCACCATGAACACCGTTTTGGCGTCCGGCCGCGCACTGAGCTGCGTCAGCTGGCCCTCCACCCAGACGACGCCGAGGCGGTCGATCCACTTGGCGACGCGGGTCGCGACGGCCCGCACCGGCCAGGGGTTGTCCGCGGAGTTCGGCGGCGCGGGGACGGTCACTTCGCGGTCGCGCGGGTGATCCTGTTGGCCAGCAGGGTCTGAAACGGCGCCCGCGCCTTGGTGGCGACCTCGTAGGACAGCAGCGCATCGAGGTCATCGACGCTCAGTGACTGCAACCTCGCCCGCAGCTGGGCGAGCGTGAGCGCGTCGTAGTCCAGCTCGACGGCGATCTCGGGCGCATCGACGGCCGCGAGGTCGCTCTTTCGTGGGGCTTTCCTGGCCGCGGTCGGTGTCGCCGCCTTCGGGGCGCCGGCCTTGGTCGCGGGTGCCGCCGCTGCCGGGGCGTCGTCCACCGAGTTGCCTGAATAAAGCGCGAAGCGGCCCTCCGTGAGCCGTTGGCGGTCGCTCTCGCTGGTCGGGGCCGGCACCTCGTCTGGCAGGTCTTCGTCGAACGTCGCCCACTCCGGTTGCCCTTCCTTCGGCGGGAAGAGCGCGTCGATGGTTTCGTCGCCCTTGATCACGAGGTCGGCGACATTCTGCTGGAACCGCATGACCAGATGCGCGGCCTGGCTGGCCAGCGTCATCGGGTACGTCAGCAGCGTCAGCGGCAGCTTGCGGGTTTCCTCGACGAACATCGCCGCGGCGCCAACGAGCAGCCGGACCCCGTATGGTGCGTTAGCCATGGCCCCAGCCTGCCCTAATGGCTGCGCATGTCAAAGCGGGGGCGTGCGCTGGTCGGTCCGTGTCCCCGGACCGTACCCTGAAGATATGCCGCCGACCATCAACATGGGGATTCCTGGTGCCTCGGGCTCGGTTGCGGACCGGGGTAACGGTAAGCGCGTGCTGCTGGCCGAGCCCCGCGGCTACTGCGCCGGCGTGGACCGGGCCGTCGAGACCGTCGAACGTGCGCTGGAGAAGCACGGCGCGCCGGTGTACGTGCGCCACGAGATCGTGCACAACCGCCACGTCGTCGACACGCTGGCCAAGGCCGGCGCCGTGTTCGTCGACGAGACCGACGAGGTGCCCGAGGGCGCGATCGTGGTGTTCTCCGCACACGGCGTCGCGCCGACTGTCCACGAGACCGCCGCCGAGCGCAATCTGCGGGTCATCGACGCCACCTGCCCGCTCGTCACCAAGGTGCACAACGAGGCCAAGCGGTTCGCGCGCGACGACTACGACATCCTGCTGATCGGCCACGAGGGTCACGAGGAGGTGGTCGGCACCGCCGGCGAGGCGCCCGACCATGTCCAACTGGTCGACGGTCCGGACGCGGTGGACGACGTGACCGTGCGCGATGAGGACAGGGTCATCTGGCTGTCGCAGACCACGCTGTCGGTCGACGAGACGATGGAAACCGTCCAGCGGCTGCGCGAACGCTTCCCGAAGCTGCAGGATCCGCCCAGCGACGACATCTGCTACGCCACCCAGAACCGCCAGGTCGCGGTCAAGGCGATGGCCCCTGAGTGTGAGCTCGTCATCGTGGTCGGGTCGCGCAACTCGTCGAACTCGGTGAGGCTCGTCGAGGTGGCGCTGGGCGCCGGTGCGAACGCCGCGTATCTGGTGGATTACGCCGACGACATCGACCCGGCATGGCTCGGCGGCGTCACCACGGTCGGCGTCACCTCCGGAGCGTCCGTGCCCGAGGTGCTGGTGCGCGGTGTGCTCCAGCGGCTGGCCGGATACGGCTTCGACATGGTGCAGCCGGTCACGACCGCCAACGAAACGTTGGTGTTCGCGCTGCCCAGGGAGATCCGCCCCGCCCGTGGTTGATCCCGCGGGACCTTAGATGTCGTACTCCCACGTGTCGGCTTCCGACGACCGCAGCCGCGGCCGCGCCGGCGACTCTTGACGGGCGTTGTCGGTCGTCCCGGTGCCCCGGTAGCGGACCCGCGATATCGGGTGGTGCGTGCCGTTGGTGGTGTTGTTGCCGTTGGTGCCGCTGCTGCCGTTGCTGCCGTTGGTGCCGTTGGTGCCGGGCCGGCGCCGCCGCGGGGGCTCGTACGCCTCGAACGGGTCGTAGGCGTCGTAGCGGCTGCGGCGATCGGACGGCGCCCGCCGTTCATAAGGCTCGCGCCGTTCATACGGCTCGCGCCGTTCGTAGGGATCGCGCGGGGTGCGCGCCGCGGGGGGGCGGCGACGGCGCGGCTCGGGCGGCGGTTCCCGTCGCGGCGCCCGGGGCCGGCGGGGACGGTCGGGTACCGGCTCGATGAGATCCGTCACCTCGGCAGGCGATGGACGGCTGTGCCGTGAGCGCGGAGCACCGGCGGTGGCCTTCGCGACACGGGCGCCGCGGGCGGACTTCGCGGGGGCCTTTTTCGCCGGTGCCGATGTCCGGTCGATCGCATGCCGGCGCTTGCCGGTGTCCTCTGCATCGCTGTCGTCGGCCGACGAGAAAAGGGCCGCAACTTTCGCGGTGAGCTGGCTCAACCGCCCGGTCGTGGGTTCGGCGTCGGCGTCCGAATTGACCGCGCTGCGCGACTTGTGGCCGACGTACCAGCGGGCCAGCCCGATCAGCAGCACCGCCGCCGAGGTGAACAGCATCAGCGGGAACCGCTCGATCAGCGGATAGCCGCAGTTGATCAGGATGTCCTTCACCCCGTTGATCTCGGCGCCGTGAAACAGGAAGTACGCGCCGGGCACGCTGATGAACAGCAGCACCGGCGGCTGCACGACAGCCGTGAACAGGCCTGCCTGCCGCACCGCCAGGACCGCGGCGACGCAGCCGATCACATACAGCGCCGCGAAGACGTTCGTCAGCTCCTTGGCGCTGGCCCCGGCGTCGAACGCGAAGCCGACGGCCGTCGCGGTGAGCGCGATCAATACCGCACCCCACCACGGAACACCGGGAACGTCGGGGTGCACGGAACGATGGCCCGCGGTTACCGCCGGCCGGGTCCGCTGTCCAGACACAGATAGACCGTACCGGTTCTACCTCGGTGACGGCTGCCAGCGCGGCCCGTCGCGCACGTTGCTTTCCGTAAACTTTTCCTCAGTGAGCCTGAACCTGGGAATCGTGGGACTGCCGAATGTCGGCAAGTCGACTCTTTTCAACGCGCTGACCCGCAACAACGTATTGGCGGCCAACTATCCCTTCGCCACGATCGAGCCCAACGAGGGCGTGGTTGCCCTGCCTGACCCGCGACTGGCCAGGCTCGCCGAAATGTTCCGTTCCGAGCGGATCGTGCCCGCGCCGGTGACGTTCGTCGACATCGCGGGCATCGTCAGGGGCGCGTCGGAGGGCGCGGGCCTGGGCAACAAGTTCCTGGCGAACATCCGCGAGGCGGACGCGATCTGCCAGGTGGTGCGCGTCTTCTCCGATGACGACGTTGCGCACGTGGGCGGCGAGGTCGACCCGAAGTCCGACATCGAGATCGTCGAGACCGAGCTGATCCTCGCCGACCTGCAGACGCTGGAGCGCGCGGTGCCGCGTCTACAGAAGGAGGCCCGCAACAACCGGGAGCGCACGCCGGTTCTGGAAGCCGCTCAGGCGGCACAGCAGGTGCTCGACGACGGCACCACGCTGTACGCGGCCGGCAAGCGCGTGGATTCGGCGCTGCTGCGTGAGCTGAACCTGCTGACGACGAAGCCTTTCCTGTACGTGTTCAACGCCGACGAGGCCGTGCTGACCGATGAGGCGAAGGTGGCCGAACTGCGAGAACTCGTGGCGCCCGCGGACGCGGTGTTCCTCGATGCGAAGATCGAGGCCGAGCTTTTGGAACTCGACGACGAGTCGGCCGGGGAGCTCTTGGAGTCGATCGGCCAGACCGAGCGGGGACTGGATGCGCTTGCGCGCGCGGGGTTTCACACGCTCGAGCTGCAGACTTTCCTGACCGCGGGCCCAAAAGAGGCGCGCGCGTGGACGATTCACCAGGGTGATACCGCGCCGAAGGCTGCAGGCGTGATCCACTCCGACTTCGAAAGGGGCTTCATCAAGGCCGAAATCGTTTCCTACGACGACTTGGTCGCCGCAGGGTCGATGGCAGCGGCCCGGGCTGCGGGCAAGGTCCGGATGGAAGGCAAGGACTACGTGATGGCCGACGGCGATGTGGTCGAGTTCCGGTTTCAAACAACGTCTGGTGGTAGATCCGTGCACTGATCAGCGCGACCGGCAACCGTGAGCATTTCGCCGCCTTGGTTGTCGCAGGGGACGCTTAGCATGCCTTGCACAAGAGGCTGCGCGCCGGGCAGCGCCGCGATAGCACATACGGAGGTTTTCATGAAGTTCGTTTCGACCCGCATCATCACGGCCGACGTCAAGCGGCTGGTCGATTTCTACGAGATGGTCACCGAAGTCTCGGCCGTATGGGGAAACGAGCTGTTCGCTGAGATTCCGACGCTGATCGGCATGCTGGCCATCGGCAGTGACAAGACCGTGCCGCTGTTCGGAGAAGGGTCCGCCGAGCCGGCAGCCAACCGGAGCGCGATCGTCGAGTTCCTCGTCGACGACGTGGACACCGAGTACGAGCGGCTCCGCGAGTGCTTGGTCGAGGTCGTGACAGAGCCGACAACCATGCCGTGGGGGAACCGCGCGCTGTTGTTCCGGGATCCAGATGGAAACCTCGTCAACCTGTTCACTCCGGTCACCGACGCGGCACGCGCCAAGCTCGGAGTTGACTGTCGCCCGTAGGCCGGACGGTGACTGGTCGAATTCCGTTTCTCCGTATAGCGATTCATTTCCTTTGAGAATTTACTCGCCCAAAGGTTTTGCGGTGATGTAGCGCAGGCCATTCCGCGAACGAAACGTGATGGGTGCAACAGATTTTGGTTGTCCGCAAATCTGTTGTTAATGTCCCGGCGCATGTTTGCTCTCGCAACGCTGATAACGTTGATCCATCAGGTCTCTGGGACGCCGTATGTCACGGGCGGCGATTCTCCCGCCGGAACGGACTGTTCGGGCCTGGCTTCGTGGGTGTCGAACATGGCCACCGGCAGGCCGGTCTACGGCGATCGGTTCAACACAGGAAACGAGGAAGCCGCCCTGCTGGCACGTGGCTTCCGGTACGGAACCGCCCCCGGGGCTTTGGTGATCGGGTGGAACGGTCACCACACTGCGGTGACGTTGCCTGATGGAACGCCGGTATCCAGCGGTGAAGGCGGCGGTGTGAGAATCGGCAGCGCCGGCGCCTATCAGGCGCAGTTCAGCCATCACATGTTCCTGCCGGTCGCCCCGGAGGATGCCGCGCCCGACCCGGCCCCCGCGCCCGATCCGGCCCCTGCGCCTGATCCGGCCCCTGCGCCTGATCCGGCCCCTGCACCCCCCGGTGACGACGCGGGCATGGCTGTCTAGCGCAGGCCTATGCCGGTTCCGTCCGGCAAGGTAGCCCGTGTGCCAGATATGACGGACATGTGGGAGCTCGACATCACGAGGACCACGAACGCGATTCCTGGGCAAGTGTGTCGCCGACGCATGCACGATGCTCGGCATCATCCCCGGCGTGAACCCGAACGGTCCCCCTGGTACGGCTGGCCGACCCGTGCAACGCGGCGTCAATGTGATCACGGCGGACAACGTCAACCGGATCCTACGGTTCAACGGAAACACCTCTGCCGGTCGTCTCGCGGCACGCCACGGTGCCGCCGGCACCGAGGACCGCGTGGTCGGCCTTCGCAGCACCGGCGCGAGAGAAACAGTGGCCCAAACGCTTGCGGCCCGAATGCGGGCGAAACACAGCGCTTTGGCACGTCTGTGCGTCACGGTTGGTCGGGTAGTGGACATCGTTGGCCGACAACGACATCACTACCCGACGGCCTATCGTGATATGGGCAGAGCTATCGCAAACAGTGAAACGAATCCAGTGCTCAGCTTGGCTGCTGGCCCGGCTGGATCAGCGACAGCTCAGCCGATTTCCTGTCACTGCCCACTGAGGCAGCTTGTCACTGACCTGTGAGTCGGTCGAGGATGCGGTCAAGCGGGCGGTGCGGGGCAAAGCGATCGAGATTTTGATCTATGCGGTCCAAAACCCGCACGACGTGCGGATTCGGAGCGGGCTTGGGATGGGATGTAGCGGCTTGAGCAATGCCCGCGCCGAGCCCCGACCCCGCGACGGTTAACACCGCCGCGATGCCGGCCAGCCCGACCAGTCGCTTAAGAGTGGCGGATCGAATAATCATGGTTACTCCTTGTTGAAACCACACCTGTGATGGGCTGGTCGGCCTACTCGTTTAACGAACACAGACAGTCATGTGGTTCAACTGAACCGCCTCAAATCGTGGAGACAGGGGCTTGCGGCGGTACGCGGCGGCGCCAAGATGGTGCCTGGAACCTACCTCACCGACACCAACATGTACGCGGTGGCGCTGAGGATTGTCACCTCGGCCGGATTCTCCGCCGTCACCGCCGACTTGGCCTTCAACACCACCCACAACTACAGGGTGGGGCTTTGCCATCGAGGAGCAGGCAATGTATCCGCGTCCGGACGAGCCGGACGACAACTATGCGCCGGACCGCAGGCTGGCGCGCATCGACGCAGAGGTCGCACCGACCGTCGCGGAGCCGGCTGCCGCCGACCGCAAGCGCGCTACCGACGAGGACTTCGCCGGGGGCCTGTCCATCATCGTCGCCGGGTTGGAATCCGCACTCGCCCAACCAAAGCTGCCAGGTCGCACACGTTCGATGTAACGACAAATCGGCCGTCCCGGCCCTGAAAGAGGATTATCTCAGCCGAAATACGCCGGCATCGGGAATCGAATGCAACAACCACCGTTACCAAAGCTGAGATACCGGGGGCGGGGTGGTAGTCACGTGTCATCGACTGGGCTGAGTCGAAAGGTGCAGAGAGTAAACGCGTTCCAAGTCGATGGCTTTCTGATACCGAACTCGGTCGTTACGAAGGGCATCGAACGAGCTCCGTGCCTTCTCTATCACCAAAACTCCGTGGTCTCGAAAAGTGCTGTCAACGCCAAGGCCGTCCGGCGCGCACAGCCAATGCACAACTGTTACCCACATTGGGTATAGGGTTCGCGACCACAATCGGGTCAGGACACCATGAGTTCCGTTGACCGTGAGGCGGCCGTCGAGCAGCACGCGCTCGCGGCGGTGCCTGCATCGGCGGCTTCACAGTCCCGGTACCCGACGAGGTCGACACAGAGATGTCGACGGAGATAAGGAGTCTGCACGATGAACCTGAAGAAACGACTCGCGGGAGCCTCTCTCGCGGGTGGCTTGGGCCTGGCCGT
>NZ_DATFYW010000117.1:0-5173 GCF_035314905.1 Mycobacterium sp. | reverse complement strand
CGTCGGTGATGCCGGGGTCGGCGGCCGGCGGCGCCAGCAGGATGGACGTGCCGGGCTGGCCGGCCGGGCCGACCGTGATCCAGCGCATCGTGCCCTGGCCGACGTCGATGCGGACCTCGAAGCCGAGGATGTCGCGATAGAGGCCAGGGAGGCCTCCGGGTCGTCATGCGGGAGGAAGCTCGCGTGAATGGTGATATCCATGGACATCACGCTAGCTGCGGCTCGGTGACCGGCGCTTCTCGATTCCTGACCGGTTTGGTCACCTGTTTGGCCACGCACGGTGGCATCCCCGCCGTCGCGCGCGCTGCCTGGCTCCGGTAGGTGCTGGGCGGCATGCCGGCCAGTTCGGTGAAGCGGGTGCTGAAGGTGCCCAGCGACGCGCAGCCGACCGCGAAGCAGACCTCGGTGACGCTGAGGTCGCCACGACGCAGCAGCGCCATCGCGCGCTCGATCCGCCGCGTCATCAGATAGCTGTACGGCGACTCGCCGTAGGCGAGCTTGAACTCGCGGCTGAGGTGCCCGGCCGACATGTGCGCGCCGCGAGCGAGCGCCTCGACGTCCAGCGGCTGCGCGTACTCCCGGTCGATCCGGTCACGGACACGGCGCAGCCGCGCGAGGTCGCGCAGGCGCTGCGCCGCGGCGGGTCTGCTGGTCACCTGTGCATCTTATCCATTCGGCCCACTGTGATCATTGCCAACGGCGGCGTCGACCCGACTCAGGCGGCCGGGTGGGCCGGGCACAGTGGCGTACCCTGAAGGTGTGGCCTACGAGCGGATTACCGTCAACCCGAATCGGCTGAGTGGCCTGCCGTGTATCCGGGACACCCGGGTAACGTGAGCGCTGTCCTGGGCCAGCTCGCGGCCGGGCGCAGCATCGAGGAGATTCTGGTCGACTACCCCTATCCGGAACGGGACGACATCCTAGCCGCTTTGGAGTTCGCGGCCGCAGCCGTGCAGGAACGCGAATTGCCGCTCGCCCTGCCAGCGTAGCCGTCATGAGGTTCCTGGTTGACGCGAACCGATGGCCTGCCGTTTACAAGTAAGCCGGCCCAGCGCTTCGAGCGCACTGCCTGCACGGATGCCACTACTCGGCCGACGAGCTGCGCAACCTGCAGCGCGTGGCGTCTGACGGGGAGCACACTGCCTAGCGTCGGCTACTGATCAAAACCCGGATGCTCCGGCTGGTCGCGGTCGGCGACTCCGCGGGGCGCCCCGGAGAGGCCGCTGAATATCGGAGCGTCGCGTTGTTCGCCGGGTTCCTAGAGCTCTTTCGCGAACTCCTGGTAATGCCGGCTGATCCGTTCGCTGGTGCCGTAGTAGGCGTGCCGACTCATATCCGCGCTGAACCGGCTCGCCGGCGGCGTGCGGCCGAGTGCCTCGGCCATCGCGCGGACGTGGTGGGGTGCGCAGCCGCAACAGATGCCGAAGTAGTTGACTCCGAGCGCAGCCGCCGCCGTAGTGAACGCGCCCATCTCGTAGCGGTTGGCTAGAAACGGGTCTAGCGCGGTCGGGAAGGGCCGCCCACCCGGGATCAGGTCGCAATCTTGGTCGGTGAGCGATTGGAACGTTGGCTCGGCTTCTGTCGTGCGGTACGGCACCGGCAAGGCGGCGATGTAGCCGTCGCACGCGGCGCGGATTTCACCTAGTAGCGGCAGCATGGTGGCGGGCCCGCGGATGCAGTTCAGCCCGACCACATCGGCCCCGGCGTCTTGCAGGCGACGACATGCCTCGCCGATCGGGTCGCCCCCGCGGACGATGGGCTGGCGATGAATAGTGAGTGTGACCACCGCATCGAGGCCGTGCGCCTTGATTGTTTCCAGCGCGAGCAATGCCTCGCCGGGATAGTCGATGGTCTCGGCGATCACGAAGTCGACGCCAGCCTCGGCGGCCCACCCGACCTGCTCGGCGAACATGCCGCGGACGACCTTATGCGTCGCAGGATCGTCCGGGTCATAGACGTTGGTGTTGCAGATATTGCCGGCCACCAGGGAGTCGTGCTCGGCGCCGACCTCCTTCGCGATACGCAGCGCCTGCCGGTTCATCGGCTCAAGGTCGCCCTCGCGGCCGATCACCGCCAGCTTCTCGCGGTGGGCGTAGTAAGTGAAGGCCTCAACCACGTCCGATCCGGCATGCACGTATTCCCGGTGCAGCCCGGCTACCATATCGGGCTCCTCGAGGACCACCTCGGGTACGAACGCCCCGGCCTGCAGGTAGCCGCGGCGCTCAAACTCGAACAAATATCCCTCGGCGCAGATTACCGGTCCGGCGGCGAGCCGATCGAGAAGCCTACCCATGCACGACACCTCCAGGGTCTTATAGTCGGAACGACTGTACCGGGAAAATTTAGACGTAGGGAGGCCTCGATGAAATCTTCCGCGCAGGTCGTCGTCATCGGCGGCGGTGTGGTGGGCGCCTCGGTCCTGTACCACCTCACCGAGCTCGGCTGGACGGATGTCGTGCTCGTCGAGCGCAAGGAGCTCACCGCCGGCTCGACCTGGCACGCTGCGGGCGGCATGCACACGCTCAACGGTGACCCTAATGTCGCGAAGCTGCAGCAGTACACCGTCGGCCTGTATCGCGAGATCGAGGAGCGCTCCGGCCAGAACTGCTCCATCCACATGCCTGGCGGGCTGATGCTGGCCGGCGACCGGGAGCGGATGGACTGGCTGCGGATGGCCCAGGCCCGCGGCCGCTACCTCGGCATGGATATGGAGATCATCTCGGCGGCCGAGGCAAAGCGAATGTTCCCGCTTCTCGAGGAGAAGCACTTCATCGGTGCGCTCTTCGACCGGGCCGAGGGTCACGTCGACCCGACCGGGGTCACCCGGGCCTATGCCGGCTGCGCGCGGCAGGCCGGTGCTGAGATCTACCAGCACACCTGGGTGAGGGACCTTCGTCAGCGCCCCGACGGCACGTGGGACGTCATCACCGACTCCGGCGAGATCCATGCCGAGCACATCGTCAACGCCGGCGGGCTGTGGGCACGTGAGGTGGGCCGGATGATCGGCTTGGAGCTGCCCGTGCTCGCGATGGAGCACATGTACTTGATCACCCAGGACATGGATGAGGTGGCCGAGTACAACGCGGCCACCGGACACGAGCTGCCGATGGGCCTGGACTTCGACGGCGAGCTCTACATCCGCCAGGAGGGCGGCGGGATGCTGCTCGGCACGTACGAGCAGGCGTGCGTGCCCTGGTCGCCCCGCGAGACTCCGTGGACCTTCGACCAGCAGTTGCTGGCCCCCGATCTCGACCGGATCGCTCCGTCGCTGGAGATCGCGTTCAAGCACTATCCGGCGCTGGCTAGCGTGGGGATCAAGAATGTGATCAATGGGCCGTTCACCTTCGCGCCGGACGGCAATCCGCTGGTCGGCCCGGTGCCCGGCATGCGCAACTGCTGGGTTGCCTGCGCGGTGATGGCCGGTTTTTCGCAGGGCGGCGGTGTTGGCCTCACCCTCGCGCGCTGGATGGTCGACGACGATCCGGGGGAAGACATCTGGGCGATGGACGTGGCCCGCTTCGGCAACTGGGCGAGCCTCGCCTACACCAATGCTAAGGTGCGGGAGAACTACAGCCGCCGGTTCCGTATCACCTTCCCCAACGAGGAGCTCCCGGCCGGCCGGGCACTGCACACCACACCGGTTTACGACCGGCTCACCGCCCACAACGCGGTATGGGGCGCGAGCTTCGGGCTCGAGCATCCCCTGTGGTTCCAGCGGCCGGGGGAGGAGCCGCGGGAGGACGTGACGTTCCGTCGCTCCAACGCCTACCTGGTCGTCGCTGACGAGTGCACGATGGTGCGCGAACGCGTCGGGCTCACCGAGTGTTCCAACTTCGCCAAGTACCGCGTGACCGGCGCCGGCAGCGCCGACTGGCTGCAGGGGCTGTTCACCAACCGGCTGCCGCGAGCCGGCCGGATCAACCTCACCGCCGCCCTGGATCCCAACGGTCACATCGTCGGGGAGTTTTCCGTGGCGCGGGTCGGTACAGACGATTTCTTCCTGTTCGGCTCGCAGATCGCCGAAGCGCATCACTCGCGCTGGTTCGTCGGCCACCTCGCTGAAGGTGTGCGGTTCGACGTGCTGGGCTTGTCCCTGGTGGGCCTCTCGCTGGCCGGTCCGCGCGCCCGCGACGTGCTCCAATCGGTCACCGACGCATCCTTGGCCACCGAGAATTACCCGTTCATGACGTTCCGCCGGATCGACGTGGGGATGATCCCCGCCTACGTCGGCCGGATGACCTACACCGGGGATCTTGGCTACGAGATCTGGGTCGCACCGGAGTACCAGCGAGCACTGTTCGATCTGCTGTGGCAGGCCGGGCAGCCATACGGCATCGGCCTGTTCGGGTTCCGGGCGTTGATGTCGCTGCGCATGGAAAAGATGTTCGGTACGTGGGCGCGCGAGTACCGTCCGATCTACACGCCGGTAGAGGCGCGAATGCACCGATCGCTCAAGCTCGATCACGACTTCATCGGCCGCGCTGCGGTGGAGGCGGAGCTGGCGCGCGGCGCGGCTCGAACGCTCGGCTACTTCGACATCACCCCCGATCCGGCGGAACCGGCTGACGTCGTCGGCGACGAGCCGATCTGGCACGGCGGGGCGGTGGTGGGCTGGGTGACGTCCGGCGCGTATGCGCATTACAGCCGCCGCTCGCTAGCTTTCGGCTACGTGCCGAGCGAGCTCGCGGCGCCCGGCGCGATGTTCGAGGCGGAGATCATCGGCCAGCGCCGTCCGGCGAGACTGCTGCCAGAACCGGTGCTCGACCCGGCAGGCCAGCGCATGCGCGTCTGATGGGACGCCATCCTGACTTCGAACGACGGGCTGAGCTGCTGGACGAGGTGGTCCGCTACCTCGGCCGGCACGGCGTCGCCGGAGTGTCGCTGCGGCCAGTCGCCCGCGCACTGGGCGTGTCGGTCAACGCGCTGGTGCATCACTTCGGCAGCAAGGACGAACTGGTGGTCGCCGCATTGCGGCGGGCCGCCGAGATTCAGCGAGGAGTCGAAGGGCGGTGGCGGCGGCAGGTACCTCACCTCTCCACGGCGGAGCTGCAGCGGCGCTGGTGGCGGTGGATCAACCGCAGCCCGGAGCACTTGGCGCTGGTGCGACTGGGTCTCGAAGCCGCCACGCTGGACGCCACGGTCAGCGGTCTGCCCGGTGATGTGCGTGCGGAGC
>NZ_DATFYW010000116.1:0-9519 GCF_035314905.1 Mycobacterium sp. | reverse complement strand
CGCCGTGACCGCGGCGGCCATCCTCGCGGTGTCCGAGGGTTACCGCTCCGACCGGGTGCGGTCGTGGCTGAATCCGGGCGCCGACCCGCAGGACTCCGGCTATCAGGCCCGGCAGGCCAAATTCGCGCTGGCCAACGGCGGCATCTTCGGCGACGGCCTCGGGCAGGGCACCGCCAAATGGAACTACCTGCCCAACGCCCACAACGACTTCATCTTCGCGATCATCGGCGAGGAGCTCGGGTTCGTCGGCGCGTTCGGCCTGCTTTGCCTGTTCGGTCTGTTCGCCTACACGGGCATGCGGGTGGCCCGCCGGTCCGCCGACCCGTTCCTGCGCCTGCTCACCGCCACCACCACGCTGTGGGTGCTGGGCCAGGCGTTCATCAACGTGGGCTACGTGGTCGGGTTGCTGCCCATCACCGGCCTGCAGTTGCCGCTGATATCCGCTGGCGGAACAGCAACTGCCACAACGCTTTTGATGATCGGCATGATTGCCAACGCAGCGCGTCACGAGCCCGAGGCGGTGGCTGCGCTGCGGGCCGGCCGCGAGGACCGGGTCAACCGCCTGCTACGGCTGCCACTGCCGGAGCCGTATTCGCCCCCCCGCACCGAGGTGCTGCGCGACCGGCTTCGCTCGCGGCCTCCTGCGCCGAAGCCACCCGGGAAACCACCGAAGAAGCCTTCCAAGAAGCCCCAGCGCAAGACCGCGCACGTTCCGCCGGCCAAAACCCCGGTGCCCGCGAAGTCGGCGCTGCGGTCAGGGCAAAATAGAGTCGGCCGGCCCCATGGCGGCCGGCGTCGTACCGCTTCCGGCGCGGGCGGACGTACACGTGTTCTGGAAGGTAGGCGATGAGCCGCGAAGAGCAGAGGGCGCACTACGGGTGAACAGGGCGATATCCGTGGTCCTCGCTGGTGGCGGCACGGCCGGCCATGTGGAGCCCGCGATGGCTGTGGCTGACGCGCTCAGGGCGCTCGACCCGGATGTCCGGATCACCGCGTTGGGGACCGCACGGGGGCTCGAGACGCGCCTGGTTCCCGAACGCGGATATGACCTCGAGTTGATCACACCGGTTCCGCTGCCCCGCAAGCCGACCGGTGACCTCGTCCGGCTCCCGCTGCGGGTGCGGCGAGCGGTGAGACAAACCCGCGCCGTGCTCGACGACGTCGCCGCCGACGTCGTCGTCGGGTTCGGCGGCTATGTCGCACTGCCCGCCTACATCGCGGCCCGGGGCGGACCGCTGCGGCGGCGAGTGCCGGTGGTGGTCCACGAGGCCAACGCCAGCGCCGGAATCGCGAACCGGGTGGGCGCCCGGTCGGCGCGGCGGATCCTTTCGGCGGTGCCCGATCCCGGCCTGCCGCGCGCCGAGGTCGTCGGTGTGCCGGTCCGCTCGGCGATCACCACGCTGGACCGGATGGCGGTGCGCGCGCAGGCTCGCGCGCACTTCGGCTTCTCCGACGACGCGCTCGTGCTGCTGGTGTTCGGCGGGTCGCAGGGCGCCCAGGCGATCAACCGGGCCGTTGCGCCCGCCGCGAAAGCCCTTGCGGTCGCAGGCATTTCGGTGCTGCATGCGCACGGCCCGAAGAACACGCTCGACCTGCGCGAGCCGGCCGACGGCGACCCGCCGTACGTGGCGGTGCCGTATCTGAACCGGATGGACCTGGCCTACGCCGCCGCCGACCTGGCGATCTGCCGCTCGGGGGCGATGACGGTCGCCGAGGTGTCGGCGGTCGGCCTGCCCGCGGTGTATGTGCCACTGCCGATCGGCAACGGCGAGCAGCGGCTCAACGCATTGCCGGTGGTCAACGCGGGCGGCGGCCTGCTGGTCGACGACAAGGACCTGACACCGGCCTTCGTTGCCGACGCGGTGATCGGCCTGCTCACCGACGCACCGCGGCTGGCGGCGATGACGGCGGCCGCGGCATCGGCCGGGCACCGCGACGCGGCGCAGCGGGTCGCCAGGGTGGCGTTGGACGTCGCGCGCGAAGCGCGGGAGGACCGGCTCACCAGGAGATCGTGGGCCGCGCTGGAGGTGGCGCGCCGGTCGCGGAGCGTACGGTGACCCCGCGGCCGCTGCCCGCCGACCTCGAGCGGGTGCACATGGTCGGCATCGGTGGGGCCGGCATGTCCGGGATCGCCCGGATCCTGCTCGATCGCGGCGCGCTGGTGTCCGGCTCGGATGCCAAGGAGTCGCGCGGGGTGCTGGCGCTGCGCGCCAGGGGCGCGGTGATCCGGATCGGTCACGACCCGTCGTCGCTGGATCTGTTGCCGGGCGGCGCGACGAGCGTGATCACCACCCATGCCGCGATCCCGAGGACCAACCCCGAACTGGTCGAGGCGCGGCGCCGCGGCGTTCCGATCGTGCTCCGGCCCGCGGTGCTGGCCAAGCTGATGGCGGGCTACCGCACGGTGATGGTCACCGGCACCCACGGCAAGACGTCGACAACGTCGATGCTGATCGTGGCGCTGCAGCACTGCGGGCTTGACCCGTCGTTCGCGGTCGGCGGCGAGCTGGGCGAAGCCGGCACCAACGCCCACCACGGCAGCGGTGACTGCTTCGTTGCCGAGGCCGACGAAAGCGACGGCTCGCTGCTCGAATACGCACCCGACGTCGCGGTCGTCACCAACATCGAGGTCGACCACCTGGACTTCTTCGGCAGCCCGCGGGCCTACACCGCGGTGTTCGACGAGTTCGCCGACCGGCTGGCGCCCGGCGGCTCGCTGGTGGTCTGCGTCGACGACCCCGGCGCCGCCGGTCTGGCCGAACGCGCCGCCTCCCGCGGCGTGCGTGTGCTGCGCTACGGGGGTAACGAGCCCGACGTCGACGGCGTGCTGCTGAGCTGGGAGCAGCAGGGCACCGGCGCGGTGGCGCACCTGCAACTGGCCGGCGAATCGCTGCCGCGGGTGATGCGGCTCGCGGTGCCGGGGCGGCACATGGCGCTCAACGCGCTCGGCGCGCTGCTGGCCGCGGTGCAGGCGGGGGCCGAACCCGAGTGTGTGCTCGATGGGCTTGCGGGTTTCGAAGGGGTTCGGCGGCGCTTCGAGCTGGTCGGTGTCGCCGACTCGGTGCGGGTTTTCGATGACTACGCTCATCACCCGACCGAGCTGCGCGCCACCCTCGCGGCGGTGCGCACGGTACTCGAGCAGTCCGGCGGCGGCCGCGCGATCGCGGTGTTCCAGCCGCATTTATATTCGCGCACAGAGGCTTTCGCACAAGAGTTCGGCCACGCCCTCGACGCGGCAGACGAGGTGTTCGTGCTCGACGTCTACGGCGCCCGCGAACAGCCGCTCGCGGGGGTCAGCGGGGCCACCGTCGCCGAGCACGTCGGCTCGCCGGTGCACTATGTGCCTGACTTCTCTGCGGTGGCCGACCGGGTGGCCGACGCTGCCGCGCCCGGCGACGTCGTGATCACGATGGGCGCAGGCGACGTCACCATGCTCGGCAAGGAGATCCTGAACTCCCTGCAGATCAAGGCCAACCGCAGCGCACCGGGCCGCTCGGGGGTGGTGCGGCGATGACAGAACCCGCGGGTGGCGAGGTCGAGGCGCCGGACGCCGAGCCGCGGGCCGCCTCCGAGGCGGAGGTCCCTCCCGCGTCCGAAGGACCGGCAGATTTCGAGGGCCCGCGGCGGCGCGCCCGCCGCGAACGGGAGGAGCGCCGCGCCGCCCAGGCGCGTGCCCGCGCAATCGAAGAGGCCCGCCGTGAGGCCAAGCGCAGGCTGACCGGGGCCCCCGGAGCGCCGAAAGCCGCTGTGCGAGGGGCTGTTCGGGGCCTCAAGGTGCTCACCTGGGCGGTGCTGCTTTCCGTCGCGGGTGTCGGCCTGGGCCTGGTGCTGTACTTCACCCCGGTGATGTCGGTGCGCAACATCGTCATCGACGGTATCCAGGCGCTCAGCCGCGACGAGGTCGTGGCCGCGGTCGCGGTGCGCCCCGGCACACCGCTGCTGCAGGTTGACACCGGCAAGGTGGCCGACCGGGTCGCGACGATACGGCGCGTGGCCAGTGTGCGGGTGCAGCGCGACTACCCGTCGTCGCTGCGGGTCACGGTGGTCGAGCGGATCCCGATCGCGGTCAAGGACTACCCGGACGGGCCGCACCTGTTCGACCGCGACGGCGTCGACTTCGCGACAGCGCCGCCGCCTCCCGGGCTGCCGTACATCGACGTCGACAACCCAGGGCCCGGTGACCCTCCGACGAAGGCGGCGCTGCAGGTGCTCACCGCGCTGCGCCCGGAGGTCGCCGGACAGGTCGGCCGGGTCGCGGCCCCCTCGGTGTCCTCGATCACGCTGACGCTGACCGACGGCCGTGTCGTGGTGTGGGGGACGACGGACCGCACCGACGAAAAGGCCGATAAGCTGGCGGCGCTGCTGACCCAGCCCGGGCACACCTACGACGTGTCGAGCCCGGATTTGCCGACGGTCAAGTAGCAGTGCGGCGCGGACTGCCCGAAAAAACGGCGCGAAATTACTGACGTACACGTCGGCGCGCCTGCATGGATACCACGCGGGGCCGCCATACCGTTCTGGTTGCGCGCAACTACTTGACATAACTCTAAGCCTCTGGTTGAGGTTGAGACTTTGCCGAGAGGTTGGGTACCAGACGACAGCCACGGAGGAAGGCGACCGATGACCCCCCCGCACAACTACCTCGCCGTCATCAAAGTCGTCGGCATCGGCGGTGGCGGCGTGAACGCCGTCAACCGGATGATCGAACACGGGCTCAAGGGCGTGGAGTTCATCGCCATCAACACCGACGCCCAGGCGCTGCTGATGAGCGATGCCGACGTCAAGCTGGATGTCGGCCGCGAGTCCACCCGCGGGCTGGGCGCCGGCGCCGACCCCGAGGTCGGGCGCAAGGCGGCCGAGGACGCGAAGGACGAGATCGAGGAACTGCTCCGCGGCGCCGACATGGTCTTCGTCACCGCGGGTGAGGGCGGCGGCACCGGCACCGGTGGCGCGCCGGTGGTGGCCAGCATCGCGCGCAAGCTGGGCGCGCTGACCGTCGGCGTGGTCACGCGGCCGTTCTCGTTCGAAGGCAAGCGGCGCAGCACGCAGGCCGAGACCGGCATCACCGGGCTGCGGGAGAGCTGCGACACCTTGATCGTGATCCCCAACGACCGGCTGCTGCAGATGGGCGACGCGCACGTGTCGCTGATGGACGCGTTCCGCAGCGCCGACGAGGTCCTGCTCAACGGTGTGCAGGGCATCACCGACCTGATCACCACACCCGGCCTGATCAACGTCGACTTCGCCGACGTCAAGGGCATCATGTCCGGTGCAGGCACGGCGCTGATGGGCATCGGCGCGGCCCGCGGCGATGGCCGGTCGCTGAAGGCCGCCGAGATCGCCATCAACTCACCGCTGCTGGAGGCCTCGATGGAAGGTGCCCAGGGGGTGCTGATGTCGATCGCCGGCGGCAGCGATCTGGGCCTGTTCGAGATCAACGAGGCGGCCTCGCTGGTGCAGGAGGCGGCTCACCCCGAAGCGAACATCATTTTCGGCACCGTTATCGACGATTCGCTGGGCGACGAGGTCCGGGTGACGGTGATCGCGGCCGGATTCGACGCGGGCAGCCCGAGCCGCAAGCCGGTCGTCGGGGCGGGCGCACGGGTGGCGGCGGGCCGGGCAGGCCAGCTGACCTCGACGCTGTTCGAGCCGGTCGAGGCGGCCACCGTGCCGGGGCACACCAACGGCGCGACGGTGCGCATCGGCGGCGATGATGACGACGACGTCGATGTGCCCCCGTTCATGCGCCACTAGATACTGGGCTGCGTGACGGTTCGCATCCGCCGAGTGACGACCACCCGGGCCGGCGGCGTGTCGGCGCCCCCCTACGACACGTTCAACCTCGGTGACCACGTCGGCGACGACCCGCAAGCCGTCGCCGCCAATCGCAAACGCCTCGCGGCGGCGATCGGCCTCCACGAGGATCGCCTGATCTGGATGAACCAGGTGCACGGCGACCGGGTCGCCGTGGTCGAGGGGCCTCGCGACACCCCGGTCGATGACAGCGACGCGTTGGTGACGACCACTCCGCGGCTGGCGCTTGCGGTGATCACCGCCGACTGTGTTCCGGTGCTGATGGCCGACGCCCGCGCCGGCGTGGTCGCGGCCGTCCACGCCGGCAGGGTCGGCGCGCACCGCGGGGTGGTGGCGCGGACGGTGGCGGCCATGCTGGCCGCGGGCGCGCACGTCGAGGACGTCTCGGTGCTGCTCGGCCCGGCGGTGAGCGGCCCCAACTATGAAGTGCCCGACGAGATGGCCGCCGAGGTCGAGGCGGCACTGCCCGGCAGCCGCACCACCAGCGTGCGTGGCACGACTGCGCTGGACCTGCGGGCCGGAATCGCCCGCCAGCTCAGGGATTTGGGCATCAATGCCATCGATGCCGACCCGCGCTGCACCGTCGCCGACCCCACATTGTTCAGCCACCGTCGCGACGCTCCGACCGGCCGGTTGGCGTCGTTGGTGTGGATGGAGCCGCCGTGAGCGCTCGCGCGAAGAGCGGAAGAAGATGACACCCAGAGAAGAACAATTAGCCGACCGGTTGAAAGCGGTGCGAAAGCGCCTCGATGACGCCGCGGCGGCCGCAGGCCGCAAAAGCAGCGAAATCGAGCTGCTGCCGATCACGAAATTCTTTCCGGCGACCGATGTCGCGATTTTGTCGCGACTGGGCTGCCGGTCGTTCGGCGAAAACCGCGAACAAGAAGCGGCGCCCAAGGTGCGGGAAGTGGCCGCGCTCGTCGATACCCCGGTGCGCTGGCACATGGTCGGCCAGATTCAGCGCAACAAGGCCCATTCCCTGGCGCGATGGGCCTATGCCGCGCACTCGGTGAGCAGCGAGCGGGTCGTCGCGGCGCTCGATCGCGCGGCGGCAGCGGCGCTGCAATCCGGCGACCGCGCCGAGCCGCTGCGGGTGTATGTGCAGATCAGCCTCGACGGGGACGTGTCGCGCGGCGGCGTCGACATCGGCAGCCCGGAGCTGGTGGACAAGGTGTGCGCCCAGGTCGACGCCGCAGCCGGGCTGACATTGGTTGGGCTGATGGGCATTCCGCCGCTCGACAGCGACCCCGGCGAGGCGTTCGCGGGGTTGCAGGCCGAGCACCGGCGGGTGCTACAGGCCCATCCGCACGCGACGGGGTTGTCGGCAGGCATGTCGGCGGACCTGGAGGCCGCCGTAAAACACGGGTCCACCTGTGTGCGTGTCGGTACCGCGCTGTTGGGGCCGAGACCGCTAACGTCACCTTGAGTAGTCACTCCTGTCACATCTTCATCAAGCCCGCAAGCCACCAGCGTCCGGAAGGGTCATTCGATGAGCACGCTGCACAAGGTCAAGGCCTACTTCGGCATGGCGCCGATGGAGGATTACGACGACGAGTACTACGACGACGACGACCGCGGCCCGGGCCGCTATTCGCGCCGTCCGCACGCTGACCGCTTCGGCGACGACTACGGCCGCGGCTATGACGGTCGCGACTACGACGACCGCGACGACGACCGCGACTACCCGTCCGGGCTCCGCGGCGGGTATGGCGACGAGCCGCGGTTCGATGGCAGATTGAGGGGTCCGCGCGATTTCGAGCGGCACTCGTCGCGATTCGGCTCCCTGCGCGGCTCCACCCGCGGCGCGCTCGCCATGGATCCGCGCCGGATGGCGATGCTGTTCGAGGAGGGCAGCCCGCTGTCGAAGATCACCACGCTGCGGCCCAAGGACTACGGCGAGGCCCGCACGATCGGCGAGCGCTTCCGCGACGGCACCCCGGTGATCATGGATCTGGTCTCGATGGACAACGCCGACGCGAAGCGTCTGGTGGATTTCGCGGCGGGCCTGGCGTTCGCACTGCGCGGCTCGTTCGACAAGGTCGCGACCAAGGTGTTCCTGCTCTCGCCCGCCGACATCGACGTCACCGCCGAGGAGCGCCGCCGCATCGCCGAGGCCGGCTTTTACGCCTACCAGTAACTCACCGATGAGTCGGTAGGCTGGCGGTCGCTGTACTGCCGCCACGGCAGCACACGATTGTCGTCAAAGTCACACAGTGAGGGTCAGTTGCGGCTGTTCTTCGAAATCCTCGGTTTCGCGCTTTTCATTTTCTGGCTGCTGCTGATCGCCCGCGTAGTGGTCGAGTTCATCCGCTCGTTCAGCCGCGACTGGCGCCCGCGCGGGTTCACGGTGGTCATCCTGGAGATCATCCTGACCGTCACCGACCCGCCGGTTAAACTGCTGCGGCGCATCATTCCGCAGCTCACCGTGGGGGCCATCCGCTTCGACCTGTCGATCATGGTGTTGCTGCTCGTCGCGTTCATCGGCATGCAGCTGGCGTTCAACGCGGCCGCCTGAAAGTGGCCCCGCGAGAAGTGCGAAGTCGACCGCAGAAGATTGAAATAACTTCTTAATTATTGGCCACTCCTGCAACCGGCGGTTCAGATGTGACAGGATGGACGCCAGTTACTGCACGGCTAGGGTTTACACTTCGAGGTCAGCCTCGACCGTCAAGACTTTGAGGGGGCAGACAATGCCGCTAACACCCGCAGACGTACACAACGTCGCGTTCAGTAAGCCACCAATTGGCAAGCGGGGTTATAACGAAGACGAGGTTGACGCCTTCCTCGATCTCGTCGAGGGCGAGCTTACTCGGCTGATCGAGGAAAACTCGGACCTGCGCCAGCGCGTCAACGAACTCGACCAGGAAGTCGCTGCGGCCCGCTCCGGCGCCGGAGCTACGCAGGCGATGCCGATCTACACACCCGAGCCCGAGCCCGAGCCGGCCCCGCCGCCCCAGCCCGTGTACGAGGCGCCGCCCGCACCGGCCGGCCCTTCCGACGAGGAGCACCACGTCAGGGCCGCCCGGGTGCTCGCCCTGGCGCAGGACACCGCCGACCGGTTGACCGGCACGGCCAGGGCCGAGGCCGACAAGCTCCTCTCGGACGCCCGCGCCAACGCCGACCAGATCCTGTCCGAAGCGCGGCACACGGCCGAGACCACCGTCGCCGAAGCCCGCCAGCGCGCCGACGCGATGCTCGGGGACGCGCAGGTGCGCTCCGAGACCCAGCTGCGGCAGGCACAGGAGAAGGCCGACGCGCTGCAGGCCGACGCGGAACGCAAGCACTCCGAGATCATGGGCACCATCAACCAGCAGCGCACCGTGCTGGAAGGACGCCTCGAACAGCTCCGCACCTTCGAGCGCGAATACCGCACCCGGCTCAAGACCTACCTGGAATCGCAGCTCGAAGAGCTGGGGCAGCGTGGGTCCGCCGCGCCTGTCGATTCCAGCGCGAACAGCGACAGCGCGGCGTTCAATCAGTTCAATCGGGGTCACAACTAGCCGCACCCCGATTTCCAGCGCCCCTTCGGCGAAGGGAGTGATCGATGCTGATCGTCGCACTGGTGATGGCCGTGATCGGCCTCGCCGCGCTGGTGACCGCGGTGGTCACCAGCAATGAAGTCATCGCCTGGGTCTGCATCGTCGCCAGTGTCATCGGCGTGGTGCTGCTGATCGTCGACGCGGTGCGCGAACGGCAACGCAGCGA
>NZ_DATFYW010000115.1:0-5462 GCF_035314905.1 Mycobacterium sp. | reverse complement strand
CCGAGCGCAACGGACTGCAGGGCGCTGTTGACCGCGCTGATCTGGGTGAGGATGTCGATGCAGTACTTGTCGTCGTCGATCATCCTCGCGATGCCCCGCACCTGGCCCTCGATGCGCCTGAGCCGCTTGGCGTAGTCGTCTTTGCGTTCCGAATAGCCTTGTGTCGCAGACACTTAACCTCCCAGCATTTGCTTCATCTGGTCGATCTCAGCCTGCGCAGTGGCGATGATCGACTTTGCCAGTGCGATAGCGTCCGGGTTCTGTCCGTGCGCGATCTCGGCCTGAGCCATCCCGATCGCGCCTTGGTGGTGAGAGATCATCGACTGCAACCAGAGCTTGTCGAAGTCCGGGCCGTTGAGCGTCTGGAGCCTGTCGATGGTGGGTTGGTCCACCATGCCCGGCATGCCACCGTGCATGCTGTTGTCGGCGTTCGGATCCTCGCCCCACTGCAGCAGCCACGCCCTGAACGCCTGGAGCTGAGGCTCCTGCTCGCCGGTGATCTTCTGCGCGAGCGTGATCAACTGCTCGTTGGTCGTGTTGCTGGGCACCATCGCCGACAGTTGGATGGCCTGCACGTGATGCGCGAGCATATCCCGCGCGAAGGCGACATCGGCGTCGTTGTGGACGCCGGGTTGCGCGTCGGCCGTGGCGTCGGTGGAGGTCGGTGCCGTCACGGACGACTGGGCGGCGTGCTGGTCCGTCGGCGACGAGTTGCCACACGATGCCACGATGGCGACGGCGGAAAGCGCCCCGAGCGCCGCGGCTACGCGAACACGGGTGGACGGCATGCCAGCCACCCTACGCGATACCCCTACAGGGTATTAAGACCGCCGCGCGGGCATACTTGGATGATGGTCGATATAAAGCCGCGCAGCCGTGACGTCACCGACGGCCTGGAGAAGGCTGCTGCCCGCGGAATGCTGCGGGCGGTCGGCATGGGAGACGAAGACTTCGCGAAGCCGCAGATCGGCGTCGCGTCCTCGTGGAACGAGATCACGCCGTGCAACCTGTCACTGGACCGGCTGGCCAAGGCCGCCAAGGACGGCGTGTTCGCCGCGGGCGGTTATCCCCTTGAATTCGGCACGATTTCGGTGTCCGACGGCATCTCGATGGGCCACGAGGGCATGCACTTCTCACTGGTGTCGCGCGAAATCATCGCCGACAGCGTCGAAACCGTGATGCAGGCAGAGCGGCTCGACGGGTCGGTGCTGCTGGCCGGCTGCGACAAGTCGCTGCCGGGGATGCTGATGGCGGCCGCACGCCTGGACCTGGCCGCGGTGTTCCTCTACGCCGGATCGATCCTGCCGGGCCGGGCGAAGCTGTCCGACGGCACCGAGCGTGACGTCACGATCATCGACGCGTTTGAGGCGGTCGGCGCCTGTAGCCGGGGGCTGATGCCGCGCCAGGACGTCGACGCGATCGAGCGGGCGATCTGCCCGGGCGAGGGCGCCTGCGGCGGCATGTTCACGGCGAACACGATGGCCAGCGCCGCCGAGGCGCTCGGCATGTCACTGCCGGGCAGCGCGGCCCCGCCGGCCACCGACCGTCGCCGGGACGGCTTCGCCCGGCGCAGCGGCCAGGCCGTCGTCGAGCTGCTGCGCCGCGGGATCACGGCGCGCGACATCTTGACCAAAGAGGCGTTCGAGAACGCGATCGCCGTGGTGATGGCGTTCGGCGGCTCGACGAACGCGGTGCTGCATCTGCTCGCGATCGCCCACGAGGCGAACGTCAAACTGTCGCTGGAGGATTTCACCCGCATCGGGGCGAAGGTCCCGCATCTCGCCAACGTGAAGCCCTTCGGGCAGCACGTGATGTTCGACGTCGACCGTATCGGCGGCGTGCCGGTGGTGATGAAGGTTCTGCTGGACGCCGGCCTGCTGCAGGGCGATTGCCTGACCGTGACAGGTGAGACGGTGGCACACAACCTGGCCCGGATCGCGCCGCCGGATCCTGACGGCAAGGTGCTCCGTGCGCTGGACAACCCGATCCATCCGACGGGCGGCATCACGATCCTCGGCGGCTCGCTGGCCCCCGAAGGCGCGGTCGTCAAGACGGCCGGCTTCGATTCCGACGTCTTCGAAGGCACCGCCAGGGTTTTCGAGCGGGAGCGAGCCGCGTTGGACGCGCTGGAGGATGGCACGATCGGGCCTGGTGATGTGGTCGTGATTCGCTACGAGGGACCCAAGGGCGGCCCGGGCATGCGGGAGATGCTGGCGATCACCGGCGCGATCAAGGGCGCCGGGCTCGGCAAGGACGTGCTGCTCATCACCGACGGGCGGTTCTCCGGGGGCACCACCGGGTTGTGCGTCGGGCACATCGCCCCCGAGGCAGCCGACGGCGGACCGATCGCGCTCCTGCGCGACGGCGACCGGATACGCCTCGACGTGCCCGGCGCGACTCTGGACGTGTTGGCCGACCCGGCCGAATTCGCCTCTCGCCAGGAGGATTTCGCGCCGCTGCCTCCGCGCTACACCACCGGCGTGCTGGCCAAGTACGTCAAGCTGGTGGGCTCGGCGGCTAACGGCGCGGTCTGCAGTTAGCTACTCGTCGCCGAACTGCTCATAGAGCGCAGGCAGAAAACCGGCGAGATGGTTCATCTCCTGCGCGCAGTGCACCATCAGGTTGCGGGCGTAATCCGCCGATGCACCGAGGATGTGCGACGCGACCGGCCGCACGACGCGATTGGCCAAGCCCGGCGCTTTGCGCACCGCGATGTACGGTCCGCCAAGCCAGAACCGGGATCGCATCTCGCTGCCGTTGCTTGTCGAGCGGATGTGGTGAATGAACCAGCCGGCGTCCACGGGGACGTCGCGTGAGCCGAGTCGAGCGCAGACCGGGACGACGTCGTCGTCCGCGGCGGGCAGGCCGAACGTCGCAGGCACGAGGAACCGGATCGCGGCGTGCAGCATCGACGACCCGATGTACTCGCTGATCGACGATGTGCGGCCGACATACCGCGCAGAGCCGCGGCGGCCGGCGTCGTCGCCGTCCTGCCAGGCGGCGGAGACGTGCGCCCGGGGATGCCACAGCTTGTAGCGGCGGGAGTCGCTGCCGTGCCAGCCGAACCACCAGGACCACATCTGCGGGGTCACGCCGGGCATGTCGGTCCGCACCGCCACCTGGATGCTGCCGTCGTCGAGAACGCCGTAGCCGTTCTCGGTCTGCTGGTAGCCGTCGTCGGCGAGCGTCGCCAGGTCGTCGAACGCGAGCAATGTCGGCCCGGCCTGCGGACCATGCTCGAGCGCCTCGATGACGTGTCGGGGTAGCGGCGCCATGTCGGGTTGGAAGAACTTGCCGTACGGCGTGTTCGTGTCGTCGTCGCGGTAACCGAGGTAGCCGCCGGCGGCCATCAGATCCGCCCCATCCAGCTGTGGAACAGGCCATCGGGGTCATAGGCGGCTCGCACCTCGTCGAGGCGGGCCATGCTCTCGTCGGTGGCGAACTTCGCCGGGCGCTGGCCCAGGTTCTCGTCGGCCAGTTGGATGCCGGTGGCCAGGTCGGCCATCGCGGCCATGTTGGAACGCGCCCAGTCGCCGTACTTGTCGTCGTCGGCGGGGTCCTTCCACGCGTCGTAGAGGGCCAGGTAGATCTCGTCTTCGACGCTGTAGGCCATGTCCTGGCGGGGCGGGGACGGGCCCCAGTTCAGCCACAGGAAGTGCGAAGGGTGCGACGGCATCGTGTCGATGATCCGGCGGATGCCCGGCAGCAGGTCATCGGCCGGCGCCGACGTCCACATGTTGTCGGCGGCGTAGCGGTGGTCGGCCAGGTAGTTGCTCATCACGGCCGTGTACCACGTCGGCAAATCGGTTTGCGCATAGGGAACTTTGATGATCGCCTTGTCTACGACGGGGCATGCGCCCAGCAGCGCGAGGGCCTTTTCGGCTTCCTCCTCGGTGTCGGCGAACGCCGGTGATGCGAACACGATGGCGGGGCCGTCCAGGTCCGCGCCCGGGACGCTGCGGGATGCGACGATCTGCAGCTCGACCCGGCGGTCGACCTCGGCGCTGACCTCGCGGGCCCATGTGTAGATGTCGTCGGCGAGGTCGATCGGGTAGGCGTAGAGGCTGCTTGCGCAGACCGCCGGCCGAGGGTGGAGCTTCAGGTGAAACGAGGTGACCACGGCGAAGAAGCCCGGCCCGGCGCCGCGGGCTGCCCAGTAGAGATCGGCGTGATTGCCGGCATCGCAGTGAATCTTGTCGCCGTCGGCGGTGACGACGTCGAGGCCGATCACGCTTTCGCAGGCAGGGCCGAGGACGCGGCTGTTCCAGCCATAACCACCCTGCAGCAGGTACCCGCCGACGCACACGCCTTTGCAGTGCCCGGCGGGGAAGAACAGTCCCGAAGCGTCGAGGTCGGCGGCCAGCACACTGCCGCCCTTGCCCGGTCCGACCACGGCGATCCCGCGGTCGGCGTCGACGGTGGCGTGGTCGAGGCCGCTGACGTCGAGCAACACGGCGCCGTCGCGGAGGTGATTGGCCGCCCAGCTGTGCCCGCCCGAACGGATGCTGACTCGATGGCCGCCGGCTTTGGCGTAACCGATCGCGGCCACGACATCGTCGGCGTCGACGGCCTGCACGATCAGATCGGGATAGCGCTCAGGCACACGTCGATTCCACACGGTTCCGCGCCGGGCCGGTTCGTACCCGTCGTCGCCGCGGAAGAAGTGCCGCCCGGCCGGTAGCCCACCCATCTGGAGCTCCTTTGATCCATATAGCGGCTCTTCCCGATCCGCTATGCGGAGCAATATAGTGGGGAACGTGCCGCGCACGGGGCGAAACGACCCGACGAATCGCGATGCGGGCATTCAGGTGCTGCGTCGCGCCTCGGCAGCGCTGGACGAAATTGCCACCGCGCCCGGACGCCTGCGCCTCGTCGACCTCGGTGAGCGGCTCGGGTTGGCCAAGTCGACGGCTCGCCGCCTGCTGGTCGGCCTGGTCGAGGTGGGGCTGGCGCGCGTCGACGAGCGGGGCCGGTTCTCGCTCGGCGACCGCCTGCTGGGGTTCAGCACCGCCGACGCGGCGCAGGTGGTCGGGATCTTCCGGCCGACGATCAAGCGGGTCGCCGAGGCAACAGGCGGCGAGACGGTCGACCTGTCGGTGCTACGCGGCCACCAGATGTGGTTCATCGATCAGATCGAGTCGTCACATCGGCTTCGAGCTGTCTCCGCTGTCGGGGGCCGATTCCCGTTGACCGACACCGCCAACGGCAAGGCGGCTCTCGCGGTTCTCGGCGACGCCGCTGCCGAGCTCGAGATTTCGCGGTTCAATCCCGAGGTCGCCGACCGACTGCACCGCGAAATCGCCGAGATCCGATCCACCGGGATCGCGTTCGACCGCGACGAACACACCGTGGGCATCTCGGCCGCCGGTATCGCCCGGCGCGCCGCGGGCGCCAACGTCGTCGCGATCTCGGTGCCGGCCCCAACCGATCGGTTTCGGGCCAACGAGGACCGCATCGTCGCG
>NZ_DATFYW010000114.1:0-18760 GCF_035314905.1 Mycobacterium sp. | reverse complement strand
ACCCGACCAGCTCGAGCCACGGCTGACCCAGAATTCGCTTGATCGCCCGCGCGGCATGCCCGTCGGCCAGCGCGAAGCCGAACTTCTGATCGGCTACCCCTGTGCTCACCGCGCGGTGGCCGTGGATGTCGATGTCCGGTGTCACCCGCAGCAGCACCTGCTGGAATCGGCGCACTCGCCCGGCCAGGAAGGCGATCTCGATGGGAGAATCCACGACGATACGGCCTACACCCACCGTGGCCGCGTCACGCAATTCGTCCGGCGTTTTGACGTTGCCGTGCATGATTATCCGGGCGGGATCCATGCCGCCGGCGAGCGCCGTGGCCAGCTCGCCACCCGAACACACGTCCAGGCCCAGTCCCTCTTCAGTCACCCAGCGGACCACCGCGGTCGTCAGCAGCGACTTGCCGGCGTAGACGACATCGACGTCGGGCAGCGCCGCGCGGTAGCGCCGGATCCTATGTCGAAAATCGGCCTCGTCGAGGACGTATGTGGGGGTTCGGAATTCGTCAGCGACTTCGGTCAACGCCACTCCGCCCACACAAAGCCGACCAAACTTGTCGACATGTGTGGTCAGCGGCCAGATCGCCGGGTCTATCCGGGGCGTGACCGCATGCTGCAGCGACGGCAACAAATCGAAAAACGTCATACACCCAGGGTGTTCTCGGCCGGGCTCGGTGGGACGATGCTTGACGACCCCCTGACGGTGACGGGCCTCATCTTTACGGCATCCTGCTTCGCCCCGGTCAAGCCCTCCGGAACGGGTCTGCCGGTCGGGGTCACGCGCCGTAAACGGGGGCGAATGGCGCGGCCGGGATCCGCCCCGGCAGCCGCGCGACAGCACCCTACGGACGTGAGTCGAGGCGGCGCAGCGCGTCGGCGACCGCTGCGACCGCGGCGTCGATCTCGGCGCGTGAGACCGTCAGCGCGGGCCGGAACCGCACGCTCTCGGAGCCGCTGGCCAGCATGATGACCCGCTGTCGCCACAGTTCGCGGATCAACTCGTCGCGACGTGCTCGGGTCGGCAGGCTGAACGCACACATCAGCCCGCGCCCTCGCACGCCGAGCACCTGGCCGGGCAGTTCGCGGGCCAGGTCGTCGAGCCGCGACAGCAGGTAGTGGCCGTGCACCGCGGCCCGCGCGAACAGGCCGTCGGCCTCGATCACCTCCAGCACCCGCCGCGAACGCACCATGTCGGTCAGGTTGCCGCCCCAGGTGGAGCTGATCCGCGAGCTGACCGCGAACACATTGTCGGCGACCTCGTCGACCCGGCGTCCGGCCATTACGCCGCACACCTGCGTCTTCTTGCCGAACGCCACCACGTCGGGAGTCACACCGAGTTGCTGGTAAGCCCACGCCGTTCCGGTCAGCCCGCATCCGGTTTGCACCTCGTCGAAGATGAGCAGCGCGTCGTATTCGTCGCACAGCTTGCGCATCGCGGCCAAGAACTGCGGCCGAAAATGGCGGTCACCGCCTTCGCCCTGGATCGGTTCGGCGATGAAGCAGGCGATGTCGTGCGGATGGGCCTCGAATGCGCCGCGGGCCTGCCGCAGCGACTCGGCCTCCAGCGCATCCATGTCGTGCCTGTTCAAAGCCGGACGGATATAGGGTGCGTCGATGCGCGGCCAGTCGAACTTCGGGAACCTCGCCACCTTGACCTGCTCGGTGTTGGTCAGCGACAGTGTGTATCCGCTGCGGCCGTGGAACGCGCCGCACATGTGCAGCACCCTGGTGCCGAGTGCCGGGTCGGTGCCGCGCGCCTCGTTGTGGCGGCTCTTCCAGTCGAACGCCACCTTGAGCGCGTTCTCGACGGCCAGCGCGCCGCCGTCGACGAAGAACAGGTGCGGCAGCGCCGGATCGCCCAGCACACGCACGAAGGTATCGACGAACCGGGCCATCGGCACGCTGTAAACATCGGAGTTGCTCGGCTTGTTCACCGCGGCCTCAGCCAGTTCCTCTCGGAAGGCGGCATCGTCGGCCAGCGCCGGATGATTCATCCCGATCGCTGACGACGCAAAGAACGTGAACATGTCCAGGTAGCGCTTGCCGGTCCTGGCGTCGACCAGATACGACCCCGACGATCGGTCGAGGTCGAGAACGAGGTCCAGGCCGTCGGCCAGCATGCTGCGGCCCAGCACCGCGTGTACCTGGGCAGGCGCGAGCCACCGGTCGGCGGCGCCCTCGTAGGGCTCGGACGTCAGAGCCGTGGTCACTTTGAGATGCTAGCCGATAAAATTCGGCAAAGGCGGTGGGCAGACAGTATTTAATACGCCGTAGAGTGTCTTCCCTCGTAAAATGTTTGTAAGATGACGGTGCTTCGGGTACGCACGTTCGCCGTCGTGCGGATCTGTTGCAGCAAGTCCTCGAGCGCGCGCGGGGAGGCCACCCGCACCAGCAGGACATAGCTTTCCTCACCCGCCACCGAGTGGCATGACTCGATGGCCTCGATGTGTTCGAGCCGGGCGGGCGCATCATCGGGTTGAGAGGGATCGAGAGGGGTGATCGCCACGAACGCCGAAAGCATGTGCCCGAGGACCTCGGGGTCAACGCGTGCCGTATACCCCCTCACCACCCCCCGCGACTCCAGCCTCCGCACCCGCGACTGCACCGCCGAGACCGACAACCCGGCGGTGGCGGCCAAGTGCGCCAGCGTCGCCCGCCCGTCGGCGAGGAGTTCCCGCACCAGGATGCGGTCGACCTCGTCGAGTCGCTCGCGCTCTGCCATTGCCGGAGACTATCTCAGCGGCGGTGCGGAATGAGCGTGGCGGGCGTCGAAAGCTGGCAACTGCGCGCGCAATTCGCCGCGGCGCTGTCGCGGATGTACAGCGCCGAGGTTCCTGCCTACTCCACCCTGGTTGACGTCAGCTCGGACGTGAATAGCGACTGCGTGGCCCTTCGGCCGGGCGCCGGGCGACTGGGGTCGCTGGACCGCGTGACCGCGGAGCGCCACGCCGCCATCCGCGTCGGCAGCCCGCGCGAGCTGGCCGACGTTGCGGATTTGTTCGCCGCGTTCGGCATGCATCCGGTCGGCTTCTACGACCTGCGAGACGCCGCGTCACCAGTACCAGTGGTATCGACGGCGTTTCGCCCTGTCGATCCGGACGCGCTGGCGCGCAACCCCTTTCGGGTATTCACGTCGATGCTGGCCAGCGCCGATACCCGGTTCTTTCCGGCCGGCTTGCAGCGCCGCGTCTGTCGGTTTCTCGAAGAGCGTCAACTGTTCGACCCGGCGTTGATCGACGAAGCCCGGCGCATCGCGGCCGATGGTGGCATCCCCGCCGACCGGGCCGAGCGGTTCGTTGCGGCGGCCGTGGCGGCCTTCGCACTGTCCCGGGAACCAATCGACCGCGCCTGGTATGAGGAGCTTACCCGGGTGTCCGCAGTGGCCGCCGACATCGCCGGCGTGCGATCGACTCACATCAATCACCTCACCCCGCGGGTGCTCGACATCGACGAGCTGTACCGACGGATGACCGCGCGGGGCACCACGATGATCGATACGATCCAGGGGCCGCCGCACTGGGACGGGCCGGATGTGTTGTTGCGGCAGACGTCGTTTCGCGCGCTGGCTGAACCGCGGCGCTTCCGCGACCCGGAGGGCTCGGTGACCGACGGCACGCTGCGGGTCCGGTTCGGGGAGGTGGAGGCTCGCGGTGTCGCGCTGACGCCGATTGGCCGCGAGCGGTACGACGCCGCGATGGCCGCTGCGGACAAGGCCGCCGCATCGGGTGCGGCGTGGCAGCAGGCCGTAGAATCGGTTTGGCCGCAATATTTTCCGGCCAGCGATGCGGAGCTGGCGGCGCAGAAGTTAGCCTACTATCGGCACGGGGACCCGTCGCGGCCGATCGTGTACGAGGACTTCCTGCCTCGCTCAGCCGCCGGGATCTTCCGGTCCAACCTCGATGCGGACGCCGAATCCTTCGGCGGTCCCACCGGCACCCACTACAGCCTGGACTGGATGGCAGGTGTGATCGGTCACCACATCCACGACCCCTACGCGCTCTACGAAAAGGCAAGCACATGACCACCGCTGAGTCCACCACGCTGCCCACCGTCGGCGAGCTGCGCGCACGGGTCCGCGACGCGCTGCGTGCGCTCGGTTCGTCAACCCAACTCGGTGAACCCGGCACGCAGGAGCTACCGGCCGGCACCCCGATCACCGGCGACGTTTTGTTCACCGTCGCCGAAACCACCCCGGGCGGTGCCGACACCGCGATCGCCGGAGCGGCCCAGGCGTTTACGACCTGGCGGACCACGCCCGCGCCGCTGCGCGGAGCCCTTGTCGCGCGGCTCGGTGAGCTGCTCGTGGAGCACAGGGCCGAGCTGGCGTCGCTGGTGACGATCGAGGCCGGCAAGATCGCCTCCGAGGCGCTCGGCGAAGTGCAGGAGATGATCGACATCTGCCGGTTCGCGGTCGGGCTCTCGCGTCAGCTCTACGGGCGCACCATCGCCTCCGAGCGGCCCGGCCACCGGCTGATGGAGACCTGGCATCCGCTGGGCGTGGTCGGCGTCATCACGGCGTTCAACTTCCCTGTGGCCGTGTGGTCATGGAACACCGCGATCGCGCTGGTGTGCGGCGACACGGTGGTGTGGAAGCCCTCGGAGTTGACGCCGCTGACCGCGCTGGCCTGCCAGGCACTGATCCAGCGGGCCGCCGACGACGTCGGCGCGCCGCCCACAGTGTGCAGTGTGATCCTCGGCGGCCGGGAAGTCGGCGAGCGGCTCGTCGACGACCCGCGGGTGGCGCTGCTGAGCGCGACCGGCTCGGTGCGGATGGGCCGGCAGGTCGGGCCGCGCGTGGCGCAGCGGTTCGGCCGTGTGTTGCTCGAGCTCGGCGGGAACAACGCCGCCGTCGTCGCACCGTCTGCCGACCTCGACCTCGCGGTGCGCGCCATCGTGTTCGCCGCGGCCGGCACGGCCGGGCAGCGCTGCACGACGCTGCGGCGACTGATCGTGCACCGGTCGGTCGCCGACACGCTGGTGGAGCGGATACTGGCCGCGTACCGCCAGCTGCCGATCGGTGATCCGTCGGACGAAGGCACGCTGGTCGGACCTCTGATCACCGAGACCGCCTACCGCGAGATGGTCGGCGCGCTGGAGCAAGCCCGCGCCGACGGCGGCGAGGTCTTCGGGGGCGAGCGTGTCGATCTTGGTCCGAACTCGTATTACGTGCGGCCCGCGGTGGTGCGGATGCCGGCACAGACCGAGCTCGTGCACCGCGAGATATTCGCGCCGATCCTTTATGTGCTCACCTACGATGCGCTGGACGATGCAATAACGTTGAATAACGCTGTACCGCAGGGACTTTCGTCGTCAATCTTCACCATCGACATGCGCGAAGCGGAGCGGTTCATGGCGGCCGACGGGTCCGACTGCGGCATCACCAATGTCAACATTGGGACCTCAGGCGCCGAGATCGGTGGGGCGTTCGGCGGCGAGAAGCAGACCGGCGGCGGCCGCGAATCCGGCTCCGACGCGTGGAAGGCGTACATGCGGCGGGCCACCAACACCGTCAACTACTCACAGGCGCTGCCGCTGGCTCAGGGTGTGCACTTCGGCTGATCGGCCTGAGCGCGAAGGTTCAATGTGTTGCTGCTACGGCTGGCCCGTAGAGATCCCGCTAAGGACAGTCGCTCTCCTGCGACGCCGTAGGACCATGTGGGTGCGGCAGCGCGGCAATGGATAGGAACCCCGTGGAGATCGGTCCGGAGCAGGCCGGCGGTGCTCCGTTCGGATGGCCATCGATGGCCGCCGAATGCCCGCCACGGGGTCGGCTGCACATCTTCGTCGGCGCGGCCCCCGCGGTGGGCAAGTCTTAGCGCGATGCTGGCGGGGCATCATCACCGCACCAGGCCGCGGCGTGCGGTTCTCGCCCGCCGGCTACCCACCTCCGGCGCGACATTGAACTCACCGACGCCCCGCCGGCGTGTCCCGTCGCTGAGGTCAGTGTCGCTTGGCCACCCGCGGATCCCGCAGCCCCGCAGCACCGCAATACCCCCGCGGGGTATACTTACAGCAGCGATCAGATGAGGCGGAGGACCGAGGATTGAAGTGCGTGACGTGCGGAGACGAGATTCTGCAGGAGAGGGCGGAGCTCGGCTTCAAGTACTGCACGAAGGCGAAGTGCGTTCGAGAAAACCGTGACGACATCGCCGTGGTCGAAATTGCCCAACACAAGTCCAACCCGGAGTACGTGATCCTCGACGGCAGTCGAGGGGAACGAGCACTGAAGGACATGCGGGAAGGGAAGTACCGGCGGGATCCGGTCGTGGTGAAGCGCGAACCTCGTCGCACCGGCTTCGTCGTTCCGAAAGGCAGCTTCGCGAAGGCGAAGATCCAGACGCACGACCCGAACAGGGTGAAGTTCGTGCAGGCGCTTCGGGATCAGGGGTACCGGGTGGACGAGATTGTCGAAAAGGGCGCGTATATGAACCTGACCCGCAGTGAAGTGGCGCGGTACATGAGTGGAAGAAGGCGGTAGCTCTCGCTGCTCGACCTACTCGGGATCGACCGGTTCACGGCGATAGGCTGGTCGCTGGGTGGGCAATACGCCGCGGCCGTCGGCTATGCGCTCTGGCCACGGGTGCCGCGCATCGCGATCATCGCAGGCGCGTTACGGCTGACCGAGCGCGGCGTGTTCGCTGGTCTGCCGACGATCGACCGTGTCTACTGCCGGCTGTCGCGGTACGTACCGTGGGTGGCTCGACTGTGCTTCCGCGCCATGCGGTTCACGGCGGGTCGTGCCCCCGATCTCTCCGGGCGATTGGCCGCGGGCGATCTCGGAGAAGCAGACGGGGCGGTGTTGCGTGGTGAGGGGTTTCCCACGTTCACGTGAATGTTTGGGCCGGAGGACCTCCGCGTACCGGTTGACGTGTGGGCCGGAAGCGACGACCAACTGATGGATCCCAGTTGCCGCATGAGCTCGCCCGCCGAATCCCTGATGTGACTCTGCACCTCAGACCCGGCGGGCACTTCCTTGCGCACCTGTATGACGGCGACATTTTCGGTTCGCTGCGCCGCCAGTGAAAGATTCCCAGCGCCGCCGATGAAATACGCGCCGCAGGCTGTGCGAATCCTGTGTGCCGACAGTCACACCGGCGATCAGGAAGGCTGAGGGTATCCGCCGGAGTTACCAGCCAATAGGTATCGCGCGTGAAAGCGAGTGGAAGGTTGCCCATGACGATTGAACTCGGCACCCCCGCAGATGTGAGCGATACCCGAGACGAGCGGCGCGCCCGCCGGACCGCTGACTTGTATGCCGGCGACACCCAGTTCGCCGAGGCCAGGCCCGATCCCGCGGTGGTCGAAGCCGCGGGCCGGCCGGGCCTTCGGCTCGCGGAGATTTTGCAGACGTTCGTCGAGGCCTACGCGGATAGGCCGGCGCTCGGTCAGCGCAGCCGTGCGTTGACCACCGACCCCGTCACCGGTCGCGCGTCGGCGCAACTGCTGGCCCGGTTTGACACGATCACCTACCGCGACCTGTGGGACCGGGTGAGTGCGATAGCCACCGCGTGGCGCCACCTCCCGACTCACCCGCTGAGCCCGGGAGACTTCGTCGCCACCGTCGGCTTCGCGAGTCCGGACTACCTGACTGTCGACCTGGCGTGCGCCTATCTGGGCCTGGTATCGGTACCGCTGCAGCACAACGCACCCGTCTCGCAGTTGAAGCCGATCATTGACGAGGTCGAACCGCGGGTGCTCGCGGTGAGCGCACCCTACCTGGATCTGGCCGTCGAATCCGTGCTGGCCAGCGGGTCGCTGCGGCATCTGCTCGTCTTCGACTACCAGCCGGAGGTCGACGAGCACCGGGAGAACCTGCAGCGGGCCCGCACCCGCCTGCACGACGCCGGCATGGCGGTCGTCATCGACACCCTCACGGACGTTGTCGAGCGCGGCAACGCCTTACCGCGCGAGCCGATCTACACGGCCGACACCGACGAGCGGCTGGCGATGATCATGTACACCTCTGGGAGCACCGGCACGCCGAAGGGCGTGATGTACAGCGAGCGGATCGTCGCGAATCTGTGGACCGGCAAGGCGTTCGTCACGCAATCCGAAATACCGGTGTTCAACGTCAATTTCATGCCGCTCAATCACCTCGGCGGCCGATTGCCGCTCGTCTCGTCGTTCCGTGCCGGCGGCACAAGTTATTTCGTGCCGGAGTCCGACCTGTCGACGTTGTTGGAGGACTGGGCCCTCGTGCGTCCCACCGAGATGGGCCTTGTGCCGCGAGTCGTCGACATGCTCTTTCAGCACTATCGCGGCGCCGTCGACCGGCGCATCGGCGCAGGCGCCGCGCCGGCGGTCGCGGAGGCTGAGGCGGCCCTCGAACTGAGGGAGCAGGTGCTCGGTGGCCGGGTGCTCGACGGGTTCGTCGGAACCGCACCGCTGGCCGGGGAAATGAAGGCGTTCATCGATTCTTGCCTCGACGTGCACATCACCGACGGCTACGGCGCGACAGAGGTCGGCGCGGTCTACAAGGACGGTGTGATCACGCGTCCTCCGGTGATCGACTACAAACTCGTTGACGTTCCCGAGCTGGGGTACTTCCGCAGCGACAAGCCCTACCCGCGCGGAGAGTTGCTCGTCAAGTCGGACACCACGTCGCCGGGCTACTACAAACGCCCCGATGTGACCGCCGAGGTGTTCGACGCCGACGGCTACTATCACACCGGCGACGTGATGGCCGAGATCGCGCCCGACCACCTCGTCTACGTTGACCGAAGCAAGAACGTCTTGAAGCTCGCACAAGGCGAATTCGTGGCTGTCGCCAACCTCGAGGCCGTGTTCGCGGCCGCGCCGCTGGTCAGGCAGATCTTCGTGTACGGCAACAGCGAACGGTCCTTCCTGCTCGCCGTCATCGTTCCCACCCGCGAGGCGTTGCACAGGTTCGGCGGCGACACCGCCGCGCTGAAGAGCGCACTGGGCGAATCGCTCCGCGAGACCGCACGGGCAGCCGAGCTGCAGTCCTACGAGGCACCCGCCGACTTCCTGATCGAAACCGATCCGTTCAGCGCCGCGAACGGTTTGCTTTCCGGCGTCGGGAAGATACTGCGGCCCAAGCTCAAAGACCACTACGGCGAGCGGCTCGAGCAGCTCTACGCCGACCTTGCCGTTGCACGCACCGACGAGCTGCGCGAACTCCGCGAAGCCGCCGCACACCAACCCGCGATCGACACCGTCATCGGCGCCGCGCGGGTGGTGTTGGGATCCGCCGACGTTGACGTCGACCCGGACGCGCACTTCACCGACCTCGGCGGCGATTCCCTTTCCGCGCTGACCTTCTCCAACCTGCTGAGCGACATGTTCGGCGTCGAGGTGCCGGTCGGCGTCATCATCAACCCCGCTGGAAGCCTCCGGCAGCTTGCGGAATACGCCGAAAATCAGCGTGGTTCAGGCGCCACGCGGCCCACCTTCGCCACAGTGCACGGGCGCGGCGCGACCGATGTCCGCGCCGGCGACCTCACCCTCGACAAGTTCATCGACGCCGAGACACTGGCCGAAGCCCCGACGCTGCCGCGCGCCACCGCCGACCCGCGCACGGTCCTGCTGACCGGCGCCAACGGGTGGCTCGGACGCTTCTTGGCTCTGGAGTGGTTGGACCGGCTGTCGCAGACCGGCGGGACGCTGATCGCCATCGTCCGGGGCAGCGATACCGCCCAGGCACGGGCGCGGCTGGAGCGGGCCTTCGACGGCACAGACCCCGCCCTCCTGCGGCGTTTCCACGAACTGGCAGCCGATCACCTCGAGGTCGTCGCCGGCGACGTGGCCGAACCCAACCTGGGCTTGGAGGCCGCCACGTGGAACCGGCTCGCCGCGGGTGTTGATCTGATCGTCCATCCGGCCGCGCTGGTCAATCACGTTCTTCCCTATGACCAATTGTTCGGCCCCAATGTCGTGGGAACAGCAGAGCTGATCCGCCTGGCGATCACCGCGAGGATCAAGCCGGTCACCTACTTGTCCACGGTGGCCGTCGCAATGACGGTCGACCCCAAGGAGTTTCGGGAGGACGGTGACATCCGCGAGGTCAGCCCGGTGCGCCCGATCGACGGCACCTATGCCAACGGTTACGCCAACAGCAAGTGGGCCGGCGAAGTGCTCCTGTCGGAGGCTCACGACCTGTGTGGCCTGCCCGTCGCGGTGTTCCGCTCCGACATGATCCTGGCCCACAGCACGTACGCCGGGCAGCTGAATGTGCCCGACGCTTTCACCAGGCTGATTTTCAGCCTCCTGACGACGGGCATCGCGCCACGCTCGTTCTACGAGACTGACGCCTCAGGCTATCGGCCGAGGGCGCATTACGACGGGCTGCCCGTCGACTTCGTCGCCGAGGCGATCACCACGCTGGGCGCGCAGAACACCGACGGGTTCCACTCGTTCGACGTGATGAATCCCTACGACGACGGCGTCTCCCTGGACACGTTCGTCGACTGGCTGATCGATGGCGGCGAGGCGATCCATCGGATCGACGACTATCAGCGGTGGCTCGAGCGTTTCGAGACCGTGCTGAAGGCCCTACCCGAAAAGCAGCGTCAACACTCGGTCCTGCCGCTGCTGCACGCCTATGAGAGACCCGAGAAGCCGGTCCGCGGCGCGATCGCCCCAACCGAGGCGTTTCACTCCGCAGTGCGGGTCGCCAAAGTGGGCGCCGACAACGACATCCCGCACCTGTCGTCGGAGTTGATCGGCAAGTACGTCAGCGACCTGCGACGCCTCGGGCTGATCTAGCGGCACGCCGACCACCGACGGTCCCTCAATCCCTATGCGTCGCGGTCCCGCACGTCGCCGGGTTGATCCCGGTCGCGGCCGCTCGCAATGTCGCTGCAGTCGACGACCTCGACGTCGCGGGCGGTGCGCATGTACGCGGCCGCGCCCTGGTCCCCGGAAAGCCGGGCGAGCACGCCGGGCCAGTGGTCGCGCCGGATGACGACGGGATGGCCTGGCCGGCCACCGAACCATGCGCGTGCGAGCCCGCTGCGGGACGCCAAGGCCCGCTTCAGAACTCGCACCACCACCGCGGCACCGACATCGGGTGTGTCGACGACGTGCAAGACGGCGTAGTCCGCGTTCATGCGCTCGGCGTGCAGCAGGCCGGTCCGAACCGATGCGCTCAGCCCCCTCTCCCAGTCCGGGGCGGTGACACTGACGACCCCCGCCGGAGCCGCGACGTCGGCGGCGCCGAGAACCAGGATGACGTTCATGCATCCCCCGTCTTGAAGCGCGTTGACCGCGGTGGCCAGCCAGCCCTCGACGAGCACCTTCGGCTTGCCGTAGCGCCGTCCCGCACCGGCGGCGAGCAGCACTCCGACGACGTTCGCCACGGGTTCAGTGCACATCGCCTTCAATGATCTCGCGCCGCAATAGACTTGCGGTGGTGCGTGACATACTCGCGGAGTTGATGTCGATCTGGCGGGCCGGTGGTACGGCCGGCGTGGCCACGGTGGTGCGCACAATCCGGTCGGCGCCGCGGCCGCCCGGCGCAACGATGGTCGTCGCCCCCGACGGCGCGGTGGCCGGATCGGTATCCGGCGGCTGCGTCGAAGCGGCCGTCTATGAGCTGTGCAACGAGGTGGTGCAAACCGGGCGGCCCGCGCTGCAGCGCTACGGCATCAGCAACGAAGACGCATTCGCCGTGGGCCTCACCTGCGGCGGCGTCATCGAAGTCTTCGCCGAACCCGTATCCCGGAGCACCTTCCCGCAACTGCAGGCGGTGGCTGACGACATCGCCGCGCAGCACCCGACCGCTGTGGCCACCGTCATCGCGCATCCAGACCCGGAATGGATCGGACGCAGGCTGGTCATCGGGCATGATGCAATCGGCGGGTCGCTGGGCTCTGCGCGTGCGGATGCTGCCCTCAGCGATGACGCGCGGGGCCTGCTCGCCGCCGGCCGCACCGCCGTTTTGACCTACGGGCCGGACGGCCAGCGGCAAGGCGTGGAGATGGAGGTGTTCGTCTCGAGTTACGCGCCACGCCCGCGGATGCTGGTGTTCGGTGCGATCGACTTCGCCGCGGCGCTGGCCGAGCAGGGCGCGTTTCTCGGCTACCGGGTCACCGTGTGCGACGCCCGCCCCGTGTTCGCGACGCGGGCCCGATTCCCCGCCGCCGACGAGGTCGTCGTCAACTGGCCCGACCGCTACCTGGCAGCGCAAGCGGAGCGGGGCGCCATCGACGGCCGCACGGTCATCTGCGTGCTCACCCATGACCCGAAGTTCGATGTGCCGGTCTTGAAGGTGGCGCTGCGCCTCCCCGAGGTCGCCTACGTCGGGGCCATGGGCTCGCGGCAGACGCACAAGGACCGGATGGACCGGTTGCGCGAGGTCGGTCTGAGCGAGGCCGAGCTGGGCCGGCTTGCCAGCCCGATCGGTCTGGACCTCGGCGCTCGAACGCCGGAGGAAACCGCGGTGTCGATTGCGGCAGAGATCATCGCGCGCCGATGGGGCGGCCAGGGCCGCCCGTTGACCGAGGTTGACGGACGCATCCACCACGACATGACCGAAGACGCCTTGGCCACCCGATCCGGCAGGCGGTAGCCGGCCACACGTGACTCCCGTCACGGCCCCTAGTACAGTCACGCTGTGCGACTGCTCAGCGTGACTGGCAATCGGCTCGGCGGAGGGGAGCGAATCCCATGACGGAGGCTGTCGCGGCCCGCTATGCGGGCACCCGGGTTCAGCGGGTCGAAGACACCCGCCTGCTTACCGGGCGTGGCACGTTCGTCGACGACGTATCGCGGCCGGGCATGCTGCACGCCTGCTTCGTGCGCAGCCCGTTTGCGCGTGCCCGGATCAACGGCATCGACAGTTCAGCGGCGGTGGCGCTGCCCGGCGTTCACGCGGTCTTCGTCGCCGCCGACCTCAACCCCGGCGCGAAGGAGGCCTGGTACGCCGTAGCGGGCAAGGATGTTCCCGACACGCCTCGCCCACCGTTGGCCGAGGATGAAGTAAGGTTCGTCGGCGACCCCGTTGCGCTCGTTATCGCCGAGAACCGATACCTCGCCGAGGATGCGATCGAACTGGTCGAGGTCGACTACGAGCCCCTGCCGGCCATCGCCGATTTCACCAAAGCCCAGACATCGGATGTGCTCGTTCACCAGAACTACCCCGACAACGTCGCGGGGGGAATGGCCGGGGCCCCGCCCGACGAGGAGACCTTCTCCTCGGCCGCGCACGTCGTCTCCGAAAACGTCTACCAGCAGATCTATCTGCCGGTGCCGATCGAGACGCGGGGCATCGTCGTCGAGTGGCAGGCCGCCTCGGACGAATTGACCATCTGGGCCTCCACCCAGACGCCGCACGAGATGCGCGCATTCTGCGCGCGCCTGCTGGGCATTCCCGCACAGCGCGTCCGGGTCATCATGCGCGACACCGGCGGAGGCTTCGGCCAGAAGGTCGTCCCGATGCGCGAAGACATGTGCATCATGCTGGCCGCCCGCAAGGTGCCCGCGGCGCTGAAGTGGATCGAGGACCGGCGCGAGAACCTGATGGCCGCCGGGCAGGCCCGGCACGTCAACGGCACGGCCAGGATGGCCTTTGATGACGACGGCAACATCCTCGCCGCCGACATCGACTTCATCCAGGACGTCGGGGCGTACCCGACGCCGTACCCGGTGTTCACGACCGCCGCCGTCGGGATGTTCTTCCCCGGCCCATACCGCGTCCCCAGGGCCAGCTTCGCGTACAAGACGGTGTTCTCCAACACCAGCGGCCTGGCGGCCTACCGTGGTCCGTGGCAGTACGAAACCCTCGCCCGCGAAATCCTGCTCGATATCGCCGCGCGGAAGATGAACGTCGATCCCGTCGACCTGCGGCGGCGGAACCTGCTGCGCCGGGACGAGATGCCCTACGTCAATCCCAACGGCATGCCCTACGACCATGTCGCTCCGATCGAGACGTTCGAGCAGGCCGTGAAGATCCTCGATCATGGGGGCTTCCGGAAGGAGCAGAGCGACGCCCTGCACCAGGGTCGCTACATCGGCCTGGGATTCTCCGCATATATCGAGCCGACCGGTGCCGCAACCGGCCACCTCGCCACCGAGGGCGCCGCGATCCGCGTCGAGCCGACCGGCAAGATCAATGTCTACGTCAACGGCGGTTCGAGCGGGAACAGCATCGAGACCACCGTCGTCCAGTTGACCGCCGACGCGCTGGGCGCCGACATCGACGACGTGGCCACCATCCAGGGCGACACGGCGGTGACACCGTACGGAGCCGGCACTCAGGGCAGCCGCAGCGGGCCGATGACGGCCGGGGCCGTCAACGAAGCCGCCACAGTTGTGCGCAAACAGATCGTGGCGATGGCCGCCCACTTTTTGGGCGTGGCGGAATCCGAGATCGAGCTGGCCGGCTCCCGGGCCGGCGTCCGCAACGATTCGGCCAAGAGTGTGAGCTTCGCCGACCTGGCCTACCGCGCGTACTACGAGCCCCAGCAGCTGCCGCCCGGCATGTCGGCGTCGCTGGAGGCGACCGCGCGTTTCACCTCTCAGGCGCCGATCCACTGGGCCAACGCGACGCACGCGTGCACCTGCGAGGTGGACGTGAAAACCGGCCATGTGGCATTGACCCGCTACATCGTCAGTGAAGACGTCGGCCCGATGATCAATCCCAATGTGGTCGAGGGCCAGATCGCCGGCGGCACGGTACAGGGCATCGGCGGCGCGCTTTTGGAGAACCTCGTTTACGACGACGACGGCAATCCGCTGGCATCGACGTTCGTCGACTATCTGCTGCCGACGGCCACCGAGGTCCCGGTCATCGAGTACGGCCACGTCGAGATTCCGGGTCCGGGTGTCGGCGGGTACAAAGGCGTCGGCGAAGGCGGTGCGATCGGCTCGACACCGGCCGTCATCAACTCGATCAACGACGCGCTGGCACCGCTCGGCGTGACACTGACCAGCCTGCCCGCCAGTCCCGCATCGATAGTCGACCTGATCGAACAAGCCACAGGATGAAGTACGGGGGCAAAGCGGTGTTCCACGAGAAGGACGGGTCAGCGCGTCGTGCGGTCATCAAGGCCGGCGCCAAGGAGACCCGCGGGCAGGGCAATGCCGCCGCGCTGGTGCCGGTAGCCAAGCGAGGCCATCGCTCATGAAGCCCGCGTCGTTCGAATACCACCGCCCCGAAAGCGTCGACGACGCCGCGCGGATGCTGGCCGAGTTCGGCGACGACGCCAAGATTCTGGGTGGCGGCCAGAGTCTGGTCCCGATGCTCTCGTTGCGGCTGGCGTTCTTCGACCATCTGATCGATGTGTCCCGATTGGACGAGCTCAAGGGCATCGCGCGAGATGACGGCTCGGTTCGGATCGGCGCGGGCACCACCGACGCCACCGTCGGCGGCGATGAGCAGATAGCCGCCGCGGTGCCCCTGCTCACCCGGGTTACGCCGTTCATCGGGCATTTCCAGATCCGCAGCCGGGGAACACTCGGCGGGTCGATCGCCCACGCCGATCCGGCCGCGGAGTATCCGGCGGTCGCGCTGGCGCTCGACGCGGAGATGGAAGCGGTCTCGCCGGGCGGACGCCGCACAATCCCGGCCGCCGACTTCTTCACCGGGTTGTGGGAAACCGCTCTGGCACCCGACGAAGTTCTTGTCGGCGTGCGATTTCCGGTATGGGACGGACGGTCTGGCTTCGCTGTGCACGAATTCGCGCGCCGTCACGGCGATTTCGCGATCGCGGGGGCTGTGGTCGGCGTTGAACTCGACGCCGACGACCACGTCAGCCGCTGTGGCATCGGGCTGCTGGGCCTGGGCTCCACACCGAGACGTGGTTCGGCCGCCGAGGAAGCCGCACTGGGCCGGCCGGTCGACGACATCGACCCTGAGGAGATCGGCGCCCTCGCGATGAGCGGACTCGACGATGTCCCCGCCGACCTGCAGGGGTCGGCGACCTACCGCACCAGGATCGGCGCCACCATGGTGGCGCGGGCCTGGCTGTCAGCCACCACGGAGGCACGTGATGAATGAGTTGCCCGTCCAGATCTCGGTCAACGGGCGATCCACTGAGGCGATCGTCGAACCGCGCCTGACGCTGGCGGATTACCTGCGCGAAAAGTGCGGCCTCACGGGTACACATCTCGGCTGCGAGCATGGCGTGTGTGGCGCCTGCACGGTGCTTCTCGACGGTGCGGCCGTCAGGTCGTGCCTGATCTTCGCGGTTCAGGTGGATGGCCAGGAGGTCACAACGGTGGAGGGCATCGCCTCGCCCGACGGTGAGCTCTCGCCCGTGCAGGCCGCACTGAGGGAGTGTCACGGACTCCAATGCGGGTTCTGCACACCGGGCTTCGTCACCACGATCACGGCGCTGCTGCAGGACAACCCCGACCCGACTGATGAAGAGATCCGCCAAGGGCTGTCCGGCAACTTGTGCCGCTGCACCGGTTATCAGGGCATCGTCAACGCCGTCCGCCGCGCGGCGGAACTGACTGGATAGCCCGCGCGCCGGGCACCTGATGTCAGCCCGCCGTCACCCTGGGCACCACCTCGTCGCCCAGGCGGCGGACGAACCCGACCGGGTCGGGATTGCCCGGCAGCGGACCGACATTGATCAGGTCGATTCCCAGTTCGGCGTAGCTTTCGACCGTTTTCACGTAGTCGTCCAAATCCTCGAACGGGTCACGGAACAAGCCGGCGGTCAGACGAATCCCGGCGGGATCGCGGCCCACCGTCTCGCAGTGCCGGTGCAGCACTTCGATCTTGTGCTTGAGCTCGTCGACGGTTTGCGCGGTACTGTTCCACACGTCGGCGTACTGGGCGACCAGCCGCAGCGTCTTCTTCTCTCCCCCACCGCCGATCAGGATCGGTGGACGCCGGATCGGTTGCGGCTCACATATTGTCTCGGCCAGCCGGTAGTGCTTGCCTTGGTAGGGTCCGTCGTTGTCACTCCACATCTGTTGGCAGATCTGGATGGTTTCCTCGAGCATCTCGAATCGCTGGCTCACCGCAGGGTACGGGATCCCCAGCCCGACGTGTTCGCGCTCGTACCACGCCGCCCCGATACCGAACATGGACCTGCCCTGTGAGAGCACATCCAGCGTCGTGACGATTTTCGCCAACACACCGGGGTAGCGGTACGTGACACCGGTGACCAGCGCGGTCAGCGTGATCTTCTGCGTCTGCCCGGCCAGAAACCCCAACGACGTATAGCACTCGAGGAACGGGTCCTCGGCGCGGCCGACGCCCTCCATCTGGAAGAAGTGGTCCGCCAGCGTGAACATCGTCATGCCGCCGTCTTCGGCCGCCTTGGCGGTAGCGGCGAGCGTCGGCCCCATCTTGGCCGCACCTGGCAGGAAGTCGATGAAGTGTACACCTAATTCCATTGTCGCGGTTATCCTTTCATCACTCGGTCAATCGCTGCAGAAGCGAAAGCGCCTCAACGATTACCCGGCGCTCCCGCTCTGAAAACTGGTCGTGCAGTGCCCGCGCCAGCCATTCCTCGCGGGCGTGACGATCGCTCTCGGCGCGTTTGCGCCCGTCCTTGGTCAGCGTGATCACCTGGCGGCGGCTGTCGTCGGGGTCCGGCGTGCGACGAATCAAGCCATGGCCTTCCAGGGCGGCCACGATCGTGGCCATTGACTGCGGCCGGACCCGCTCGGCCCCGGCCAGCGCACTGGTTGACGACGCACCCTCTTTCCACAACCGGGTGAGCACCGCGGTCTGGGACGGCGTGAGGTCGTCTCCGGTCGCGAGATCCTTCAGCCGGCGCCGCAGCCGACTGAACACCACCCGCAGATCGCGCGCCCCTTGCACCGCGGACTCGCTGATCTCCTCCATACCACCAGCCTAGAACAAACAGTTGAAACTGTACAGTCGAAACTGTAAACCATCTGCCGAAATCGCCTGGTCCCTCGGCGTGTCGGGCGATTCCGCGTCTGCTCGCGCCCGATAGTTGGGCATGCTCCGCAATACCGCTTTGGTGCTCATTGCCGCGACCGCGCTGACCTGCGCGTGCGACTCGACGATCACCGGCAGGGCGACGTGTCCGGGTTGCGGTGACGAAGCCGAGCCGAGCCTCCCGACGACGCGGCCGAAAGTGTCGCCGCCCGCCCCGACGACCCCTGCTCCCCCGACGTCGGTCGGACCGTCGGCTCCGCCGCCGGCTCCACCACCCGGGGGCGCGATCGCGCTGGCGCCGGACTCAGCGGGCTATGTGTTCATCGAGACGAAGTCGGGAAGAACCCGCTGCCAAATCTCCCGTCAGGCGGTTGGCTGTGAGGCCGAGTTCGCCAACCCGCCGATTCAGGGCGGCGAGCCCGCGAACGGCGTCAACGTCACAGCCGACGGTCAATTTCGCTGGCTGGTGGGCAACCTCGGCGACATCCCGGCCGTCACGCTTCAGTACCAGACCTACCGGGCGCAGGGCTGGACAATCGACGCCTCCAGCGACGGCACCCGCTTCACCAACGACCGCACCGGGCGCGGGATGTTCGTCAGCATCGAGAGCGTCGAGGAGTTTTAAGGTTCGGCCGCATCAAGGACCTCTTGGATCACCTCCACCAGGACTGGCCGCCCCGGCTGTTGAGGTGTACCCCGTCGATGTGAAACTCCCAGCCGTTCATTCGCGCGATCTCGTCGAAGCTACGGTGCAGGAGGAACTCGCGGAACAGATAGTCGCGATAGAAGCGGCGGAAGCGGAACTGGGTGAACGGCTTGCCTGGGACATGCTCGAGCCGTGCCACGAACCGTTCGTAGAACGGAACGTAATCGGTGCCATGGGCCAGCGACACCTCGCGGATAATCGAATTGTATTGAGCGAATAGATCATTG
>NZ_DATFYW010000113.1:0-20662 GCF_035314905.1 Mycobacterium sp. | reverse complement strand
CGGCGGCGCTGGTCTGGGGCTGCGCGGCGGCGGGGCGGGCACCGGCCTCCCGTGGCTCGCGATCGTTTTCTCGTTGGTCTGCATCGGCTTGGCGGCGTTCAGCTTCCTGATCGACTTCGACGCCGCCGATCAGATGATCCGTGCAGGCGCGCCGGAGAAGGCGGCGTGGGGCATCGCGCTGGGTCTGACCGTCACACTGGTGTGGCTGTACATCGAGATTCTGCGGCTGCTCAGTTACTTCCAGCGCAGCTAGTTCGCGTCACGAACGGAAAGCCCGGCGCATGCCGGGCTTTCTGCGTTTTGCCGCTAGGACAGGCGCTCGACGATCATCGCCATGCCCTGGCCGCCGCCGACGCACATGGTCTCCAGACCGAAGGTCTTGTCGTAGGTGGTCAGGTTGTTCAGCAGTGTCGCGGTGATGCGCGCGCCGGTCATCCCGAACGGATGGCCTAACGCGATGGCACCGCCGGAGACGTTGAGCTTGTTCTCGTCGATCCCGAGCTCGCGTGCCGAGGCGAGCACCTGCACCGCGAAGGCCTCGTTGATCTCGAACAGGTCGATGTCGGTGATCGACATGCCAGCGTGTGCCAACGCCCTGCGGGTGGCCTCGATCGGCCCAAGCCCCATGATCTCCGGCGAAAGGCCGGTCACGCCGGTGGACACGATGCGCGCCAACGGCTTCAGGCCCAGCTCCCTGGCCTTGGTGTCGCTGGTGATCACCACCGCCGCGGCGCCGTCGTTGAGCGGACACGCGTTGCCGGCCGTGACCGTGCCGTTCGGACGGAACACAGGCTTGAGCTGGCTGACTTTCTCGTAGGTGGTGCCCGGCCGCGGACCGTCGTCGGTGCTGACGGTCGTCCCGTCGGGCAGGGTAACGGGCACGATCTCGCGCTCGAAGAAACCGTTGGCAATCGCATGCTCGGCGCGGTTCTGGCTGCGCACGCCCCAGTGGTCCTGGTCTTCACGGCTGATGCCGGTGAGCAGCGCGACGTTCTCCGCGGTCTGGCCCATCGCGATGTAGACGTCGGGCAGCTCGCCGTTCGCGCGCGGGTCGTGCCATTCGTCGGCCCCCGCCGCGGCCTGCGCCGAGCGCTCCTCGGCCTTGGTGAACACCGGGTTGCGGGTGTCGGGCCAGGAGTCGGCGCTGCCCTTGACGAATCGCGACACGGTCTCCACGCCGGCCGAGACGAATGCGGTGCCCTCGCCGGCCTTGATCGCGTGGAATGCCATCCTGGTGGTCTGCAGCGACGACGAGCAGTACCGGTTCACCGTGGTGCCCGGCAGGAAGTCATAGCCGAGTTCGACGGCGACCGCGCGGCCGATGTTGAACCCGGCCTCACCCGCGGGTGAACCGCAGCCCATGATCAGGTCGTCGATGTCGTGTGGGTCCAGCGCCGGCACCTTGTCCAGCGCGGCCCGGACCATCTGCGCGGCAAGGTCATCCGGGCGCATGTCGACCAGCGAACCCTTCATGGCGCGGCCAATCGGCGAACGGGCGGTCGAAACGATGACGGCTTCTGCCATGACGGCTCCTCTGTCGTAGAACTGGATCAGAACCTAGCCCCTCACCCCGCGGGCACGACGATGGGTGCCGGTACGCCGGTGCGTCGGCGCCATACCCTCGTGAACCTGCGGAACCGTCCGCGCAGCGTCCTCGCCTCGGCGGCGCTGGACACCCAGGGCAGCTGCGGTACCGGCCCGCCGGTCCATTCGCCCAGCGCATTGCACAGCGCCGGGAACAGCTGCTTGGCGGCCAACGCGTACCCGGCCGCGGACGGGTGGTACTTGTCCTCGGAAAACAGCAGCTCAGGGGCATCGAGGAACTCCGGCGCCAGCAGATCGGCAAGTGGCACCGGCGTACCACCGGCGGCGCGCACCCCGGCGGCCTGGGCGCGTGCCAACCGCAGACCCCGGCTCCGCGTAACCCATCGCAGCGGCTGCGGAATCGCGGTGATCACCCCGAAGTCGGGGCAGGTGCCGACCACGACGACCGCGCCGCTGGCTTGCAGCCGGCGGGCCGCGGCACCCACCCGTCGTGCGGACCGCCTGATGCCGTTGAGCGCGGTGATGTCGTTCGCGCCGATCATGATGACCGCGGCGTTCGGTGGCGGCCCCGCGACGAACATCGCGTCCACCTGACCCGACAGGCCCTTCGAAGTCGCGCCGACGATTGCCTTGGTGCTCAGCCGGATTCGCTTACCGGTCTCCTCGGCGAGTCGCCTGGCCAGCAGCACGCCGGGCACCTCGTCGGCCGTACGGCAACCGAACCCGGTCGCGGTGGAGTCCCCGAAGATCATCAGGTGCAGGTCGAACGGCACGCCGCGATACCAGCGTTCGACCGGGCCACCACCGCGGGTGTAGACCCCGTCGGCCCGCGGCGGGGCGTCGCGGATCTTGGGGATGATGCTGCGCGCCCGATCCGCTTGTCCGCTCAGCAGATTGCGCGCGCCGACGTAGGCGCTACCCGAGGACGCGATGGCCCCCAGGGCCGCCAACATGATCGCCGACCGACGCGGCGCGCGGATGCCCACGCCTCAATTTTAGGTGTGATGACGTCGGAAAACGCGTAGCGGTCACGTTCGAATATCGCTTCCGGTATCAAAACACTTTTGTTGATTGTTGAACTGGCTATAAATGTCAAGCTAAGTTACCGGGGACTGACCGAGCGACCGGAACCCGGCCCTACAACGGCGTAGGAGTGTGACATGACCGCACCCAGTACGGTTTCGGGTTCGCTTCGGCCGCGGATAACCGCTGGTCGCGACCTAAAAGCTCGTAGGTATCCGGTTAGCGACGGGGCGCCGGTTGAGGTTGTCGAGGATGGTCCGGGCATTGCTGGTCGCCTTGCGTGGCTGGGGGCGCGGCTGACGATCCGTCCCACGCTGGCTATCGGCAGCCACTTCGCGTATCTGCCCTGGCCGTGGGGCATGGTGGACTTCGCGTCACGGGCGTTGTTGCCGATCCCGGGCACGGTGCGCGCCACGATCGGACTGCCGCACTGCACCGCGCAGCTGGTGCGCGCCAAGGGCGTGCTACCCGCCGATGGGACGCATCGGGTGGTGCTTTACCTGCATGGCGGGGCGTTCTTGACCTGTGGGGCCAACTCGCACGGCCGGTTGACGACGTTGCTCTCCAAGTATGCCGACGCGCCGGTGCTGGTGTTGAACTACCGGATGATCCCGAAGCATTCGGTCGATGAGGCCATCGACGACTGTTATGAGGGCTGGTGCTGGCTTCGCGGTCAGGGCTATGAGCCCGAGCAGATCGTGTTGGCCGGGGATTCGGCTGGTGGCTATCTGGCGTTGGCACTGGCCGAACGTCTGCTGGCCGAGGGCCAGGAGCCGGCGGCCATTGTGTCGATGTCGCCGCTGATGCAGCTGCAGGCGGAGCCCAAGGTGTCGCATGCGAACAGCCGAACGGATGCGATGTTCCCGCCGAAGGCATTTGAGGCCCTGGTCAAGTTGGTCACCAGGGCCGCCTCGCGGCGCACTGTTGACGGGACGCCGGAGGAGGTGTTCGAGCCGCTCGACCATGTCGAGCCGGGGCTGCCCCGCACGCTGATCCACGTGTCCGGTTCGGAGGTGCTTCTCTACGACGCGCGCCTGGCCGCCCGGCGGCTCGCCGCCGCGGGCGTGCCTGCCGAGGTGCGGATCTGGCCCGGGCAGATGCACGTCTTCCAGTTGTGCGCGCCGGCGGTGCCCGAGGCCACCCGCTCGCTGCGCCAGATCGGGGAGTACATCCGCGAAGCGACCGGCTGAGCGCTCGCGCGAAGACCCATCAATACGGGCTGAGCGCTCGCGCGAAGACCCATCAATACGGGCTGAGCGGGGCGTGAAACCATGGGACCATGCGGATCGCCCGTCACATCAGTGAGCTCATCGGCAACACTCCTCTGGTTCAGCTGAATTCGGTTGTCGCGCCCGGTTCGGGCACGCTCCTCGCGAAGGTCGAATACCTCAACCCGGGCGGCAGTGCCAAGGACCGCATCGCGGCGAAGATGATCGACGCCGCGGAGGCAAGCGGCGAGCTCCGCCCCGGCGGCACGATCGTCGAACCGACCTCGGGCAACACCGGCGTCGGGCTCGCGCTCGTGGCGCAGCAGCGCGGCTACAGGTGCGTGTTCGTCTGCCCTGACAAGGTCAGCGAGGATAAGCGGAACGTTTTGCGCGCGTACGGTGCCGAGGTCGTGGTGTGCCCGACCGCGGTGCCGCCCGACCATCCCGACAGCTACTACAGCGTCTCCGACCGCCTGGTCTCCGAGATCGACGGGGCGTGGAAACCCGACCAGTACTCGAATCCGAACAACGCGGCCAGCCACTACGAGACGACCGGTCCGGAGATCTGGACGGACACCGACGGTAAGGTCACGCACTTCGTCGCCGGCATCGGCACCGGCGGCACGATCAGCGGCGCCGGGCGCTACCTCAAGGAGGTGTCGGACGGCAGACCGGGTGCAAGAGTGCGCGTCGTGGGCGCCGACCCGGAGGGGTCGGTCTACTCCGGCGGCAGCGGACGCCCGTACCTGGTCGAAGGAGTGGGCGAGGACTTCTGGCCGTCGACCTACGACCCGGGCGTGCCCGACGAGATCATCGCGGTCTCCGACGCGGACTCGTTCGAGATGACCAGGCGGCTGGCTCGCGAAGAGGGGCTGCTGGTCGGCGGTTCGTGCGGGATGGCGGTTGTCGCGGCGCTGAAGGTGGCCGAAGAAGCCGGCCCCGACTCCGTGGTCGTGGTGCTGCTGCCCGACGGCGGACGCGGCTACCTGTCGAAGATCTTCAATGACGCGTGGATGTCGTCGTACGGCTTCCTGCGCAGCCGGCTCGACGGGTCGGTGGCCGAGCCGACAGTCGGCGACGTGCTGCGCCGCAAGTCCGGGGCACTGCCCGACCTTGTGCATACGCACCCGTCGGAAACGATCCGCGATGCGATCGGCATCCTGCGGGAGTACGGCGTCTCCCAGATGCCGGTGGTCGGCGCCGAGCCCCCGGTGATGGCCGGTGAAGTCGCGGGAAGTGTCTCGGAGCGAGAACTTCTGTCCGCGGTGTTCGAGGGCCGGGCGAAGCTCGCCGACGCGGTGGCTCAGCACATGAGCCCGCCGCTGCCGATGATCGGCGTAGGCGAATTACTCAGCGCCGCAGCCAAGGCGCTGCGCGAATGCGACGCAATCATGGTGGTCGACGAAGGCAAGCCGGTGGGCGTGATCACGCGACAGGACCTGCTCGGGTTCCTGTCCGAGGGCCTGCCCCGACGGTGACGCCCGCTGGTTCGAAAGCACTGGCTGGCCAACAGATCCCGTCTACCGTCTCCGGGCACGGGACGTCCGCCCGGGCAGTTCTGTCGATAGGCATGTCCCGGGCGGATTCCGCGGGTATGGTGAGGGCCGCTTGATGTCAGCCAAGTTGGGCTGCCGTCGTCATTTTCCGAGCGGAAGGTGCCATGACCCAACAACCGCCGCCCGCAGGCGGCAATCCGCCACCACCTCCCCCGGGCGGCTACCCTCCGCCGCCACCGCCGGGTGGCTATCAGCCTCCGCCAGGAGCCGGCGGTTACCAGCCTCCGCCACAAGCCGGGGGTTACCCGCCGCCACAAGCCGGGGGTTACCCGCCGCCGGGCCCGGGCTATCCGCAGGGCTATCCGGCGCCGGCGCAGGGCGTGGGGGCGCTGCCGCCGGAGGCCTACACGCCCTGGATCCGGCGCGTCGCGGCGTATTTGATCGACGTGCTTCCCGTGGCGATCGTCAGCGCTGTCGTGTCCGGCATTTGTGTGGGCATCGCGGCCGCCACCGCGCAGAATTCCGGCTGCGTCACCGACGCCTACGGCAATACCACCAGCTGCACGACGACGATGAGCGGCGTGGGCGTGTTGATGTTGTTCCTCGCCTATGTCCTCCCCATCGCACTGGTGCTGGCGTGGGTGATCTGGAACTTGGGCTACCGCCAGGGCACTACCGGGTCGAGCATCGGCAAATCGGTGCTCAAGTTCAAGGTGGTGGGCGAAACGACCGGCCAGCCAATCGGTTTCGGCATGTCGATCGTTCGCCAGCTCGCACACATCGTCGACTCCCTCGTCTGCTACATCGGGTGGCTCTTCCCGCTGTGGGACACGAAGCGTCAGACGCTGGCCGACAAGATCATGTCGACGGTATGCCTGCCCACGGAAGGTGCACCCCCCGGAACGCCTACCTGAACGCGGAGACCCCTGTCAGTGCCTCGCCGATCACCAGCTGGTGCACCTCCGACGTGCCCTCGTAGGTGAGTACGGACTCGAGGTTGTTGGCGTGCCGGATCACGGGGTACTCAAGCGTGATGCCGTTGGCGCCCAATAGCGTTCGGCATTGACGTGCGATCGCGAGTGCCTCACGGACGTTGTTGAGCTTGCCGATGCTCACCTGGTCCGGCCGGATCTGACCGGTGTCTTTGAGTCGGCCGAGGTGGACAGCCAGCAGCTGGGCCTTGGCCAGCTCGACGGCCATGTCGGCGAGCTTGGCCTGCGTCAGTTGGTATCCGGACAGCGGCTTGTCGAAGACCTGCCGGGTGCTCACGTAGTCGAGCGTGGTCTCCAGGCAGTCGCGGGCGGCGCCCACCGCCCCGAACACGATGCCGAACCTCGCCTCCGACAAACAGCTGAGCGGGCCCGAAAGCCCTCGAGCCTCAGGCAGTTTCGAGTCAGCGGGCAGCCGCACGTCGTCGAAGGCCAGCTCAGAGGTGATCGAGGCCCGCAGTGACAGCTTGTGCGTCATGTTGCGTGCCGTGAAACCCGGCGTGCCCGCGGGCACGATGAAGCCCGCGATTCCGTGCTCGGTTCGAGCCCACACGATCGCGATGTCGGCGACGGTGCCGTTGGTGATCCACATCTTCGACCCGTTGAGGATCCAGTCGTTGCCGTCCCGGCGGGCATTGGTTCGCATTCCGCCCGGATTGGAGCCGAAGTCTGGTTCGGTGAGCCCGAAGCATCCGATCACGTCGCCCGTGGCCATCCCGGGGAGCCACCGCTTGCGCTGCTCCTCGCTGCCGTGGCGATGGATCGCGAACATCGCCAGGGAGCCTTGCACCGACACCAGGCTGCGCAGCCCGCTGTCGACGGCCTCCAGCTCCTGGCACACCAGCCCGTACGCGGTCGCGGTCGACCCGCCGCACCCGTAGCCCGTCAAATGAATGCCGAGCAGCCCGAGCTTGCCGAAGTCGGCGGCCAGCTCGCGCGCAGGCACCTCGCCGGCCTCGAACCATTCCGCGATGTGCGGGCGCAGCCGCTGCTCCCCGAAGCGGCGCACGGTGTTGCGCAGTTCGATGTCCTCGGGTGAAAGCATCGCGTCGATGTCCAGGAGGTCGTCGACCTTCACGGCCTTGTCGATGGCAGGAGACATGCTCCATGTCTACACCGCTGCGGCCCGGGTTCGGGCGTCGATAGGCTGACGTCGATGAGCGAGCAGCACAGCGCGGACGACGCCCACCGTACGTGGGGCCTGGCCACCCGGGCCATCCATGCCGGTTACCGGCCCGATCCGGCCACCGGCGCGGTCAACGCCCCGATCTATGCGTCGTCGACGTTCGCGCAGGACGGGGTCGGCCGCCTGCGCTCCGGCTATGACTACGCCCGGACCGGCAACCCGACCCGTACCGCGCTGGAGGCGTCGTTGGCCGCGGTGGAGGAGGCCAGGTTTGGCCGCGCGTTCAGCTCCGGGATGGCGGCCACCGACTGTGCACTTCGGGCGGTGCTGCGCCCGGGCGATCATGTGGTCATCCCGAATGACGCCTACGGGGGCACCTTCCGCCTGATCGACAAGGTGTTCTCAATGTGGGGCGTGACGTACACGGCCGTCCCGCAATCGGATCTCGACGGTCTCCGCGCTGCGATCACCCACGCAACCAGGCTGATCTGGGTGGAGACGCCGACGAACCCGCTTCTGTCGATCGCCGACATCCCCGCGATCGCCGAGCTCGCCGGCCACCGATCAATAAAGGTGTTGGTGGACAACACTTTTGCTTCGCCTGCGTTGCAGCAGCCGCTGGCTTTGGGCGCCGACATCGTGCTGCACTCGACCACCAAGTACATCGCCGGGCACTCCGATGTGGTCGGCGGCGCGCTGTTGACCGGAGACGAGGAACTCGACGAGGCCTTCGGGTTCCTGCAGAACGGGGCCGGCGCGGTGCCGGGCCCGTTCGACGCCTACCTGACGATGCGCGGCCTCAAGACCCTGGTGCTGCGAATGCAGCGCCACAGCGAAAATGCGGCCAGGGTGGCCGAATTCCTCGTGCTTCATCCGGCGGTGACCACCGTGCTGTATCCGGGGCTGCCCGACCATCCCGGCCACGACGTGGCCGTCCAGCAGATGAGCGACTTCGGCGGCATGGTGTCGGTGCGGTTGCGGGGCGGCCGCCAGGCAGCGCTCGATTTCTGTTCTCGGACAGAAGTTTTCATCCTCGCCGAGTCACTCGGCGGGGTGGAATCGCTGATCGAGCATCCCGGCGCGATGACCCACGCGTCGACGGCGGGTTCGCTGCTGGAGGTTCCCGGCGATCTCGTCCGGCTGTCCGTGGGGATCGAGGACGTCGCCGACCTCATCGCGGACCTGGAGCAGGCGCTGGCGGGTTTGTGAGCCGAGGCCTCAGGCCAACGCCGGCCGGACGACCGAGGTCGTCACCGCCAGGTTGACCTCGGGTAGCCGCGCCGCCGACTCGTCCACCCACGCGCCACCGGCGATCTCACCGGCACGGGCATGCACCCAGTGCCAGCCCCGGTCGTTCAGGCTCAGCAGCGCGCCGAGCCCGTCCACGGCATGCAGCAGCGAGATGATTGCGGCCGTGGACGGGGTGGGGCAACGCAGGTCGAACAGCGCCGAAAGCAGCTCGGCGCGTGCCTGGTTCACCCGGGTGCGGTCATTCAACGGCCACACCCAGGTCCGGTACCGCTTGCCGCGCAACCGGACCGGCCTGATCTGGCCCGTGCGCTCGAGCTGATTCAGCACCATCGGCTCGATGCCGTGGCGCAGTTTGGCGATCGCGGCCTCGGGAGTGATCGGGCGGCGCTGCAGCAGCCGCAGCGCGTGGTCGAGCAGCGGGTCCTCCAGATCGGGGCCGGCGAGCGCCAGCAGTCGCCCGGCGCGCACCGGCTCGCCGTCCATGGCGGGACGGATCCGGCAGACCAGAGCAAGGTCGAGAAGCACGGCCGCGCTCAGCACCCGGTCGCGGCGCGTGCGGTCCAGTGCCGGTTTTCCGGTGGCGTTGTCGAGCAGCAGCAGAAGCAGGTTCTCGGTGATCTGCGCCATCAGCACAGTCTGCGACGATGCCCGCCGCTGCGCCCTATGACGCTACGACCCCGTGGCGCTATGACGCTGTGACCCCGTGGCCCTGTGACCGGTGGCCCTATGACCTGTGGCCCTATGAGTGGTACGGCTCGGCACTGACGAGCGTGACCTTCACGGTGTTGCCGTTCGGCACCGTGTAGGTGCGGGTCTCGCCGACCTTCGCGTCGATGAGCGCGCCGCCGAGCGGCGAGTTCGGCGAATACACCTCGAGTTTGCCGTCGCTGACGCCCTCCCCCCGGGTGCCGATCAAAAACATCTCGGTGTCGGACTCGTCGCCGTTGTAGTACACCTTCACCACGGAGCCGGGCAGCGCGATGCCCGACTGCTTCGGGGACTCACCGACCTTGGCATTGTTCAGCAGCTCCTGCAGCTGGCGGATCCGCGCCTCCTGCTGGCCCTGTTCCTCGCGGGCGGCGTGATAGCCGCCGTTCTCGCGCAGATCGCCCTCCTCGCGCCGGTCGTTGATCTCGGCGGCGATGATCGGGCGATTGGCGATCAGCTGATCGAGTTCAGCCTTGAGACGGTCATATGCCTCCTGGGTAAGCCAGGTCACCTGGGTATCCGTCATCTCATGCTCCTCTTTCGTTCACTCGCGATCGCTCGCGAGGGCAGTCTCGTGTCACGCTGCCGGGAACAGGCGGTCGCACTGCGTGTACTGCCGTTTCGCGGCCGACCAAATCAGGCGCAAAAGCAGCAATACACGGTCCCAGCAGGAACCGTGTACTGAACGATGATACCACCGCGGGGTAAGCATTTTTTCACGCTTTGGCAGCCCGGTGTTTGCCTACGGCCACGACAACGCCCCCGCCGATCACGGTGCGACCAGGTAATCGGGCACATCGAAGCCGCAGCCGTAAACATCGCCGATCACTGGCGGCCTGCTGGCCTTCACGATGGTCGTGACCTGCACGGACTTCTGCGTCGACGGCGGCACGAGCACTTCCCGCCGCCCGGTCTCCGCGCCGTCCTTCGACCGCGCGCGCACGATGCACACCGCGGGCCTGGACGGGTCCTTTCGGGTGACGGTGATCGTCACCGACACGGTTTCGCCGTCGAGAAGGCGGTAACTGCTCAGCGTCTCCTCGACGTCAGCGCTGCCGAGCCGTTCGTAACCGACCGCGGCGACCGCACCGCCGACGGCCACGACCAGCAGCGTCAGGCCGATGATGATCCAGCGCCGCGTGCGACGCGACGACCGCTGGCGCCCGTAACGGGCGGCGGGACGCTCGGTCATGTCGTTTCGGGTGCCCGTCGGTCGGCTAGAAGTATCTAGAAGTATTAGGACTGGAACTATAGGGCTTGAATCGAGAGGAACCGGGTAGAGCACAAGTGAGCGAACTTCGGTTGATGGCGGTGCACGCCCACCCGGACGACGAGTCCAGCAAGGGTGCCGCCACCATGGCCCGCTACGCCGCCGACGGCCATCGCGTGCTCGTTGTCACGCTCACGGGCGGCGAGCGGGGCAGCATCCTCAACCCCGCGATGGACCTGCCGGCGGTGCAGGAGCGGATGCCAGAGATCCGCCGCGACGAGATGGCAAAGGCCGCCGAGATCCTCGGCGTCGAACACCGCTGGCTCGGCTTCGTCGACTCCGGGCTGCCCGAGGGCGATCCGCCGCCGCCGCTGCCCGAGGGTTCCTTCGCGGCGGTGCCGCTGGAGGAACCAACCGAAGCCCTGGTCCGCGTGATCCGTGAATTCCGGCCGCATGTGATGACCACCTACGACGAGAACGGCGGCTATCCGCATCCGGATCACATTCGCTGCCACCAGGTTTCGGTCGCCGCGTTCCAGGCCTCGGCCGAGGCCGACAAGTGGACCGACGCCGGACGGCCATGGGCCGTGCAGAAGCTGTACTACAACCACGGCTTCCTCAGACAGCGGATGCAGCTGCTGCAGGACGAGTTTGCCAAGCACGGAAAGCACGGGCCGTTCGAGAACTGGCTCAAGCACTGGGACCCGGGCCACGACGTCTTCGCCGGGCGGGTGACCACACGAGTCCACTGCGCGGAGTACTTCGGCCGGCGCGATGACGCGTTGCGGGCACACGCCACCCAGATCGACCCCAACGGCGCCTTCTTCGCGGCTCCGATCGAGTGGCAGCAGCGGTTGTGGCCAACCGAGGAGTTCGAATTGGCCCGCTCGCGGGTGCCGGCGAGCGTGCCGGAAACCGACCTGTTCGCCGGGGTCGAGGTCGATCCGTGAGCACCCGGATCGTCCTGTGGCTGGCCGACGGGCCGCCGCGCAACGTCGGCCCGGATTTCGGCAAGGCCAGCCCGGTCGGGCTGCTGATCGTCGTGCTGCTGCTCATCTGCACCGGCTTTCTGGTGTGGTCGATGAATCGGCACCTGAAGAAGCTGCCCGAGCGCTTCGACCGCGACAAACCCGGGCCCGATCGGGCCGCCGACGACCGAACCGTCGGCCTCGAGGACGCCACCGGGGCCGACACCGGCAACGACGACGGGAGTCCACCCCATGAGCCCGGCCGCTAACTCGCTCGCGTCGGCCACCAGTCCGTACCTGCGCCAGCACGCCGACAACCCTGTGCACTGGCAGCAGTGGACGCCGGAGGCGCTGGCCGAGGCGGCATCACGCGACCTGCCGATCCTGCTGTCCGTCGGCTACGCCGCCTGCCACTGGTGTCACGTGATGGCGCACGAATCGTTCGAGGACGACGACGTGGCGGCGGTGATGAACGCGGACTTCGTCTGCGTGAAGGTCGACCGGGAGGAGCGCCCCGACCTGGACGCGGTGTACATGAACGCCACCGTCGGGCTGACCGGGCAGGGCGGTTGGCCGATGACGTGCTTCCTCACCCCCGACGGCAGGCCGTTCTTCTGCGGCACCTACTACCCGAAGCGCGCGTTCCTCGAACTGATGGCAGCGGTCACCGACACGTGGCGCACCCGGCGCAACGAGGTCGAACAGGCCGGTGACCACATCGCGTCGGAACTGCGCAGGCTCTCGTCGGGTTTGCCCGGCGGCGGACGGCCGGTGACCCCGGTGCTGTGCGACGAGGCGGTCGTGGCGGTGCTGGCCGACGAGGACAGGCACCGTGGCGGTTTCGGCGGCGCGCCCAAGTTCCCGCCGTCGGCTCTGCTGGAAGCGCTGCTGCGCAGCCACGAACGCACGGGCGAGGTTCCTCCGCTGGCCGCGGTGCGGCGCACGGGCACCGCGATGGCCCGCGGCGGTATTTACGACCAGCTGAGCGGCGGTTTCGCGCGATACAGCGTCGACGCGTCGTGGGTGGTTCCCCACTTCGAGAAGATGCTCTACGACAACGCGCTGCTGCTGCGGGCCTACGCGCACTGGGGGCGGCGGACGGGTGACCCGTTGGCCACCCGGGTCGCCGGGGAAACCGCCGGCTTCGTGATTCACGAGCTGGGCACCGAGGGGGGCATGTTCGCGTCGTCGCTGGACGCCGACGCCGGCGGCCGCGAAGGCTCGACGTATGTGTGGACGCCCGCGCAACTTCGCGAGGTGCTTCCCGGCGACGACGGGCGCTGGGCCGCAGAGATTTTCGGCGTCACCGAGGATGGAACGTTCGAACACGGCAGCTCGGTGCTGCAGCTGCCGGGCGATCCCGACGATGATGAACGGTTCGCCACGGTGCGCACCGCGCTGTTGGCCGCGCGAACCACGCGCGTCCAGCCCGGCCGCGACGACAAGGTCGTCACCGCGTGGAACGGGCTGGCGATCACGGCCCTGGTGGAGGCGGGTGTGGCGTTGCGGCGTCCGGACCTCGTCGACGCCGCCCGCCGATGCGCGTCGGCGCTGCTGTCGCTGCACCTGATCGACGGCCGGCTGCGCCGCGCCAGCCTGGGCAGTGCGGTCGGCGAGAGCCCTGCCATCCTCGAGGACTACGGCGCCCTGGCCACCGGGCTTCTCACCCTGCACCAGATCGACGGCGACGCGTCGTGGCTGGCGGCGGCGACGGGCTTGCTGGACACCGCGCTCGAGCAGTTCGCCGATCCGCGGCAGCCGGGACGCTGGTTCGACACCGCCGCCGACGCCGAGCGGCTGCTGCTGCGTCCGGCCGACCCGCTGGACGGCGCGACACCGTCGGGTGCGTCGCTGATCACCGAGGCGATGCTCACCGCCGCCCACCTCGCGCCGGGCGCCGACCGCTATCGGCAGGCGGCCGACGACACGCTGGCCGCGCACACGCCTCTGCTGGCGCGGGTTCCGCGATCGGCGTCGCACTGGCTCGCCGTCGCCGAGTCCGCGGTACGCGGGCCGATCCAGATCGCGGTGGCGTGCGATCCCGGCCATTCGGAGCTGCTCGAAACGGCCCGCAACTTGGCGCCCGGGGGAGCGATCGTCGTGGGCGGCGCGGTCGACTCGTCGGAATTGCTTGTCGGGCGCGACCGGGTTGACGGGTCCGACGCGGCGTATGTGTGCCGCGGCCGGATGTGCGATCTGCCGGTCACCACCGCGGGCGAACTGGAGGCGGCCCTCGTGGCGCCCGGGTAGGGTTCCCGCCATGCCGAGCGCCGACGACTACGCCAACACCGTCAACCGCTACCTGGAGCTGCTGGCAAAGGGCAGTGCCGACGAGATAACCGCGCTGTACACCGAGGACGCCACCATCGAGGACCCGGTCGGGTCGGAGCTGCGCCGCGGCCGCGCCGCGGTCCATGAGTTCTACGCCGCGATCGAGAACGTCGACAAGGAAACCGAATTGGTGGCATTGAAGGTCGCGGGCAATGAAGCCGCTTTCCTGTGGCGGCTGATGGTGAACGCCGGGGACACCCGCTCGCGGATCGAGCCGATCAGTCTGATGAAGTTCGACGACGACGCGAAGATCACCGCGATGCGCGCGTTGTGGTCCCCCGCCGACATGACGGCGCTCTAGAACACGGCGCTCTAGAACAGGGCGCTCTAGAACACCGCGAACCACATCGCGATGTAGTGGCAGATCGCCGCCACCGCGGTGCAGGCGTGGAAGAACTCATGGTGGCCGAAGGTCCGCGGCCACGGGTTCGGCCACTTCAGCCCGTAGAGCACGCCGCCGATGCTGTACAGCGCGCCGCCGACCGCCAGCAGCACCATCGCCGCGACACCCGCGCCGTGCGTGATGGGCACCACGAACCACGCCGCCACCCAGCCCAGCAACAGGTACAGCGGCACGCCCACCCAGCGCGGCGCGGACGGCCACAGCATCTTGAGCGCCACCCCGGCGATCGCCCCGGCCCAGACGATCCAGAACAGCACGATGCCGCTTCGCTGCGGCAACGCCAGCAGGGCGAACGGGGTGTAGCTGCCGGCGATGAAAAGGAAGATCATCGAGTGATCGGCGCGTTTCATCCACTTTTGCGCCGTCTCCGACTTCCAGCGCAGGCGGTGGTACGCGCCGCTGACGGCGAACATCGCCACGATCGTGATCGTGTAGATCAGGGTGGCCACCCCGGCGCGCGTCCCCGCGAGCGCCCACGACACCGACACCAGCGCGGCGCCGGCGACGGTCGCGACCGCGGCGGAGTACACGTGTATCCATCCGCGGGCCCGCGGCTTGCCCAGAAATTGGGCGACACTGTCCGCGACCGCCTCGGGAAAGTCCTCCGCGTCACCGGTCCGCGGATGCGACTGGTCGAACTCGGCGGTGTCAACTGTCATGGCACCTCCATTGCCCCCAAACGGATGTCTCGCCTGCCACAGTAGTCTGGGTTTTCGTGGAGATCATTCCGCCGCGCCTCAAGGAGCCGGTGTACCGGCTCTACGAGATGCGTCTGCGCCAGGGGCTCGCCAAGTCAAAATCCGAGTTACCGCGCCACATTGCGGTGCTGTGCGACGGCAACCGGCGCTGGGCACGTGAGCTTGGTTACTCCGACGTGAGCTACGGCTACCGGATGGGGGCGGCGAAGATCGCCGAGATGCTGCGCTGGTGTCAGGAAGCCGGCATCGAAATGGCCACGGTGTATCTGCTGTCGACGGAGAACCTGCACCGCGACCCCGACGAGATCGCCGCACTGATCGAGATCATCACCGACGTGGTCGAGGAGATCTGCGCTCCGGCCAACCGCTGGAGTGTGCGCACCGTCGGTGATCTGGAGCTGATCGGCGAGGAGCCTGCCCGGCGTCTGCGCGAGGCCGCGGAATCCACCCGAGGCAATGGCAATTTCCACGTCAACGTCGCAGTGGCCTACGGCGGCAGGCAGGAGATCACCGACGCGGTGCGGGCCCTGCTGAGCAAGGAGCTCGCCAACGGCGCGACCCCCGAGCAGATGATCGACGCCGTCACCGTCGACGCGATCTCGGACAACCTCTACACGTCCGGCCAGCCCGACCCCGACCTGGTGATCCGAACCTCGGGCGAGCAGCGGCTGTCGGGCTTTCTGCTGTGGCAGAGCGCCTATTCGGAGATGTGGTTCACGGAGGCCTACTGGCCCGCGTTCCGCCGGGTCGACTTCCTGCGCGCGCTGCGTGATTACAGCGCACGCCACCGCCGATACGGCCGCTGAGTCGCGTGCCACACTTGAACCATGGCTGCGCTGTCAGCGGTGGTGTTCACGCTGAGCTGGTGGCTGGGGCTCTACCTGCTGGCACGTGACCCACGCAAACCCGTTCTGGTGCTCGCCGCGGCCGGGCTGACCAGCTTTGCGATTGTGGTCGCGCTCGACGCGGTCCGGGTCAGCGGCACCGCCCATGCCGAGATCCTCAGCCGCGTGGAGATCTACCTCGTCGCGGTGCCCGCGATCGCGTGGTTCGCGGTGCTCGTCGAGTTGTCGCGGCCGTGTGACAGCTGGCGCAGCCGGGCGGGTGAGACGCTGCTCGTTGCGCTGGTCGCGGCCGCGGCGTTCGCCGGCGCGGTCATGGCAGGCAGCGTCGACGGGCCGCTGCGCGCCGGGCACTGGGTGATGTTCGCGGTGATTTCGCTGTCCACGTTGGGAGCGATGGTGGCCGCGGTCGTTCGTCCGTCGCAGCCCGTTTCCGTCGCGGGCGTCGTGATAGTCGCCACCCTGTTCTTCGCCCTGGGCAACGCGATCCTGGTGATCCCGCTCGGCCTGGTGCCCAGTTGGCTGGCGCTGGCGTCGACGGGGTTTGACGTCGCGCTGCTGGGGGTCGCGGTCGCGTTGTGGGACTCGTTCGACGAGGGCCACGCGCTGCGCGCCGACATGCTGCGGTCGTTCGCCGCGACGGTGGTTGTCGCCGCTCTGTTCGGCGGGCAGGCGCTGATCGGGCTGGCCGTGGTGCGGCTGAACGCCAACGGGAAGACCGCCCTGACCGTGCTGCTGTTCACCACGTTGGCGGTCGCGGTCACGATCCATGTGTTCTCCGACGCGCTGGCCGGACTGCTTGACCGGCTGGCGTTTTGGAGGTCCCCGGCACTGCGCGCCGACCGGGCCGCGCTGCGCAGCACCGAGGCGGCGCTGCCGCTGCGGTCGGCGAGCCCGCTCGACGACATCGACGACGACGACTTCGCCCGCCTCACCCGTCGCGCCCTCGGCCACTACGGCGATCTGTCCAAGCTCATCGCCAGCCCGCTGACCGCGCTGCCGGTGATCGACGACCGGCTGGCCGCCCGCGGGGCGCCCGATCAGCCGCTGGAACGGGCCAACGAGCTCAAGGCGCTGCTGGCCGACAGCATCGCCCGGCTGAAACCGCGTGACGGCGACTTTGGCACCACCGACGAGTGGCGCCATTACAACGCGCTGTACTTCCCCTACGTCGTCGGCGTGCGGGCTTACGCGCAGAACGCCACGGCCGCCGGCCTCGATCCGGTCGCCCGCCAGGCGTGGCAATGGTTCGTCACCGAGGTGCCGCAGCGTTCGCTGCACAACTGGCAGAACGCCGCCGCCCGGCTGATCGCTGCCGATCTGCGGGGACGTGTTCCCGTCGCGCAGATCTGACCGCAGCGCATTGGCAGTGTTTGGCAGTGCGGGGCGTCGATCTGGCAGTAGTCGCTGAGCAGCATCAAGGGTGTTCGACCGCCAACCCCGTCAAGGAGCACCCAGATGACCACCACCCAGATGACCACCCTGACCACCCGCCCCCTGTCCTCCTCGACCGACGCCCTGCTGCGGTTCGCTTTGCGGGCCGACGCGACGATCACCGGCTTCGCCGGGCTCATCGGCGCGGCGTTCGCCAACCCGCTGTCGACGCTGACCGGGCTGTCGCCGACTACCGAGTACTTCATCGGCGCGGCGTTCGTGGTCTACGGCCTGGCGGTGTTCTACCTGGCCGCGGTGCCGTCGCTGCGCGCTGTCGGCATCGCGATCAGCATCGCCAATGCCGTGTGCACGATCGCGACGCTGATCATTGTGCTGGCGGGCGCCCCGCCGCTGACCGGGGCCGGCATGGCCGTCACCCTGGCCACGGGCGTGTACACCGCGTTCTTCGCCTATCTGCAATACCTCGGAGTGCGCCGTCTGCGGGCGTGACTCCCACATCGCCGGTGCGGGCGCCGTCTCATCGGGCGGAGCCCGCGCTGGCCTGCGCGGATCCGGCTACAGCTTGCGCAGCCGCAGCCGGTTGATGGAGTGGTCGGCGTCCTTGCGCAGCACCAGGGTGGCCCGGGGCCGGGTGGGCAGGATGTTCTCGATCAGGTTGGGCCGGTTGATCGAGCGCCAGATCTCGCGGGCGGCGGTGACGGCCTGCTGGTCGTTGAGTGCGGCATAGTGGTGGAAGTGTGATGCCGGGTCGGCGAACGCGGTGGACCGTAGGCCCAGAAACCGCGAGGTGTACCACTGCTCGATGTCTTCGATCCGTGCGTCGACGTAGATCGAGAAGTCGAACAGGTCCGACACCATCAGCGTCGAACCGGTCTGCAGCACGTTGAGCCCCTCGAGGATCAGGATGTCCGGATGCCGCACGATCTTCTTCTCGCCCGGCACGATGTCATACAGCAGGTGTGAGTACACCGGCGCGCATGCGTGATCGGCGCCCGACTTCACCGCGGTGACGAAACGCAGCAACGCGCGCCGGTCGTAGCTTTCCGGGAAACCCTTGCGGTGCATCAGGTTTCGTCGGCTCAACTCGGCATTGGGGTAGAGGAACCCGTCCGTCGTGACCAGATCCACCCGCGGGTGGTGCTCCCAGCGCGCCAGCAGCGCCTGCAGCACACGCGCGGTGGTGGACTTTCCGACGGCCACGCTGCCGGCCACCCCGATCACGTACGGGACCGGCCGCTCGGGCGGGTGCTGCTCACCGAGGAACTCCGCGGTGGCGGCGAAGAGCCGCTGCCGGGCGGCGACCTGAAGGTGGATCAACCGCGCGAGCGGTAGGTACACCTCGGCGACCTCGACCAGGTCGATCTGTTCGCCCAGGCCCCGCAGTCCGATGAGCTCTTCTTCGGTCAGTGCCAGCGGGGTTGATTTGCGCAACGCCCGCCACTGTTCCCGGTCGAATTCGACGTACGGGCTGGGCTCGCTCAGCCGCGGCATGGGGTCAGTCTTGCAGGCAGTTGCGCAATGTCAGCGGTGGGGGCGGCCCGGGCTACGGTGATCGGCATGGAGCCCGCCGCTCTGACCCGCGAATACCTGCTGCTCGGCTTGCGGTTCGACAGGGTGGAATCCGGCTACGTCGACTCCTACACGGGCGATCCGGCACTGCGCAGGCAGGTCGACGACGAACCCGCACCCAACCCTGCCGACCTGGCCCGACAGGCCGAGCGGTTGTTGGCGGAGCTGCCCGGCGGCAACGGCTTCGACCGGGCGCGCGCGGATTTCATCGCCGCGCACCTGCGGGCGCTGGCCTGCGCCGGCGCAAGGTTCGCCGGCCGGCCGGTGAGCTTTCGCGACGAGGTTCACGACTACTTCGACGTGCGCATCGGCAGGGGTGAGCCCGAGCGTTACCGCGAGGCTCACACCCGGCTCGACGCGGCACTCGGGGGCTCGGGCCCGCTGGCCGCCCGCATGCAGGCCTACCGGACCGCGGACGAAATCCCACCGGAGCGGCTCGGCGAGTGCATCGAGGCGTTCTCCAGCGCGTTGCGCGACCGGGTCCGCGCCGACTACCCGCTGCCCGACGGCGAGACCATCGTCTACGAGATCGTCACGGACAAGCCGTGGTCCGGGTTCAACTATTACGAGGGCGGTTACCGCTCGAGGGTTGCCGTCAACGCCGACCTCATGCAGCAGATGTCCAATTTGCCGATGGTAGGAGCATTTACGCAGCTATAGGCTATTTTCGGTCAACACGATCGGGCCGCGTGCCATCCAGCTTCGCCTGCTCACAAGGTTCGCCGCTCACCACTGAACCGACCTGAGCGGGAGACGCAGCGATGACTACCGCATCCCCAGCCTCGGCGAGACTGCGATCGTGACGCTTACCCTCCCCGCCGCCTTCGCGCTCTGGGACGGCCACGCGCGATGGTGTCGGCAACGGTGTGAGAGTCGAGGCGAGGACACTGATGGTGCAAGTGAGTCGTCATCAAGTCAGTTCGACGAGTCAGTAGTCGGCCTCTCGGCAGCCGCCGCCGGGCAGCCGCAGACAGTAAGTAAAACGGCGTATAGCGTGCGAAGACCGATGTTTTGTGCGAGCACCTGAGCAGGAAGTCCCGGCCTTCCGGGACATTGTCCCCTGTTGATCTTGTCCCAAGAGGGCAAGCATCGCGCCTAGGGCGCAGGCATTGGTGCTGGTGCTCGGTGGCCTGAACTTAGCCCACCGTGAAAAGCACTGCCAGCAAGGAATGGCGATGACCCTGAAAACCGATCCGACCATCGCCGCCACCCGCTCAGGGGCGGTGCTGCCAGTGGTCGCGCATCCGCACGGCGAGCTGCTGACCGTCAACGTGTCGAGAAACCCGCTCCTTCGTGATGTGCTTGGCCCCGGAGTGCACTTCAAGCCGCTGCGCCTCGACTTGGAGGCCGGTTGCTGGGTGATACTCACGGTCCTGAGTCCCGGCGCTAAGATGCCGGTTCACTACCACACCGGCCCCGCGGAGGCGTACACGCTCTCGGGCCGCTGGTACTACCAGGAATATCCGGACCAGCCGCAGACTGCCGGATCCTATGTCTACCGGCCCGCAGGCTCGGTGCACACGTTCGTCTGTCCCGAGTCCAACACCGAGGACACGATGATCTTCATCCGCGTCGAGGGTGCGAACGTCAACTTCACCGAGGACGGCCAGTTCCACTCGATCCTCGACGCGGTGATGATCTATCACGCCACTGAGATGGTCGCTGAGGACCAGGAAGCGGGTCCGGTCCGCTACATCGGGCCCAGCGGGGCTGGATTCACCGTGCGCGAGGCATGAAGGTCGCGGACAGGGCTGTGGCGGTCGGTACCCGGTCGTGAATACCGGCCACCGGAAGACCTCCCGACAGAGGTCAGCTAGTCCGACGACGAGGCCTCTGACGACGCGGACGAGTAGACGAGAGGAGCGCTTCAGCGGCGTGAAGGACGAGCGGGCAGCGGTCA
>NZ_DATFYW010000112.1:0-24732 GCF_035314905.1 Mycobacterium sp. | reverse complement strand
GCTGCTGATGATGGGCGTGCTGCTCGACAGCTTCCGGTGGAGCCGCCGCGGCGACATCCGCTGGCGGGGGCGCTCCTATGCCGCTCGCGCCCACCGGGAGGCGGCGTGACGATCCCCGACCCGAACCCCGACGCCGACCGCCGTGCCCTGGCCCGGGCCGGGGACACGCGTAACCCGGCCTTCCTCCACCTGGCCCGCCGCTACGCGCGGCGGCGGGTGTCCCTCGGACTGGACGGCCTGTGGGTGAGCGGACTGGACGAGGCCCGCGCTGCGTTGGCCGGCCGGCCCCTGATCTTCGTGGCCAACCATGTCGCCTGGTGGGATGCGCTGCTGCTACTGGTGCTCGACGAGGCGCTGGGTGGCCTGGGCTGGGCGGTCATGGACGCCGAGAACCTGCGCAAGCTGCCCTTCCTCGGCTGGGTGGGCGCCCTGCCCCTGGATCGCAGCAGCCATGACCGCAGCCGGGAGTGCCTCCAGAACTCGGCCGCCCTGCTCGACCGTCCCGGCCGCGCTCTGTGGGTCTTCCCGCAGGGTCGTCAGCGTCCCGCCCACCTGCGGCCACTGGACCTCAAGCACGGCATCGGGGCCATGCACGAGCGCAGCCCGGTGGACCTCGTCGCCGCGAGCGTCGACTACGCCTTTCTGGAAAGGGATCGACCGGCGGCGATCGTCCGGTTCTCAGCGCCCATGCCGGGCGCGGCTGTCGGCGGGCAGGCGACCCTGCTGCCCGCGGTCGAAGGCGCACTGCTGGCCGGGCTGGCGGCCATCGACGTTGCCGTCATGGCGGCGACCGACGGGCGCCGGGCCCGCACTCACCCCCGCGACCCCCTTCCCGGCTTCGCCCCGCTGGTGCGGCCGGCGGGGCTGGTCGCCCAGGATGGCCTCGGCGGGCGGATCTTGCGAGCCCTGGGCCGCGGGGGACCTCATGCCGGCTGAGCGCGGCGCCGAGGTCCTGGTGGTCGGGGCTGGCATCGGCGGGCTGTCCGCCGCCCTGGCCCTGGCCGCCCGCGGGCTGCCGGTTCGGGTGGTCGAGGCCGGTCCACGCCCGGGGGGCAAGGCCGGGATCGTCGGGGTGGACGGAGTGGAGATCGAAACCGGCCCCAGCGTGCTCACCCTGCCCGAGGTCTTCGCCCGACTGTTCGCCCGCGCCGGCCTGCGCCTCGACGAGGTAATCGGCCTGCGCCGCCTCGACCCGGGCTTTCGCTACCGCTACGCCGACGGCTGCGTGCTCGAGGTGGCCCACGATCCGCAGGAGACGCTCGCCAATGTCCGGTCGGCCCTCGGGCCGGACGCAGCGGCCGAGTTGGCGTTCTTCCTGGGCTACGCCCGGCAGATCTGGGACTCGGCGGCCCCCCATTTCGTCCTGGGGCCGGCCCCCACCTGGGCGGCGATGGTCGGCCTCGCTCTGCGCCATCCGCGCGCCCTGCTGGCCGTCGATCCGCTGCGCAGCATGGTCGCGGGCATCGACCGCCACGTTCGCGAGCCACACCTGCGCCTGCTGCTGCGTCGCTACGCGACCTACAACGGCAGTGATCCGCGGCAGGCACCGGCCACGCTGAATTGCATTGCCCACGTCGAGCTTTCGCTCGGTGGCTACGGCGTAGAGGGCGGCATTTACGCGCTGGTTCGGGCGCTTGTCGCGGCCATCGAGGCCCGCGGCGGGGTCATCGAATGCGGGGCCCCGGTCGAGCGGGTGCTGGTGGAGCGCGGTGCGGCGGTCGGTCTCGCCCTGGCCGGGGGTGGGGAGCGGCGCGGCCGGGCAGTCGTGGTGAACGCCGACGTGGGGATGCTCCGGGAGGGTTTACTGCCGGACGCCGGGCGTCACCTGCCCGCCGCGGCGGCGCCCTCGATGTCCGGCTGGACCGCGGCGCTGCGGGCCGCCAGGCGGACCGACCGGATGCCCCACGAGGTGCTGTTCCCGCACGACTACGACGCGGAGTTCGCCGACATCTTCGACCGTGACCGCCCCCCGACCGCACCGACGGTCTACCTCTGCGCCCAGGAGCGCTGCCACGGGACGGCGGGCTGGGCGGAGGCCGAGCCGATCTTCGTGATGGCCAACGCACCAGCCGAACCGGCGGTCGGGCCGCGGGCGCCGCAGGTCTGGGCCACGCTGGAGGCTGCGGTCGAGCAGCGGATGCGCGCGGCGGGCCTCTGGACCGAGGGCGACGCGCTGGTCTGGCGCCGCACCCCGACGGAGCTGGCCGCCGCCTACCCCGGCAGCCGCGGGGCCATCTACGGCGCGGCCAGCAACGACCGCTTCGCCGCCTTCAAGCGCCCACCCAACCGGGTTCCCGGCCTGCCCGGCCTGTACCTCGCCTCGGGCAGCGCACACCCCGGTGGGGGCTTGCCGATGGTTGCCCTCTCTGGCCTGGCCGCCGCCGACTGCCTCGATGATGACCTCGGCCTGTCGACGCCGTCGCCTCCGCCCCGGTGAAAAGGAACTTTGCACGAAACCCGGGACGCCTCAGTCGCACCCTCAACTTCCGTCGACGCCTGATGTCCCCGGGTTGCCTAGCGAGCCTGTTCAGTCAGCCCGCGCTCCTGCTTGGCTGTGCCACCCACCGCATCACATCCTCCGGACCGACATCGCACGCCCCATGACCGGCACACACCCAGGGCCATCAGGAGGGTTTTGACGCCAAACGCTGGCGTACTTTCAAAACCACAATGGCCCTGCATTATCCGGGAGGGAGAGATCCCGTCGCAATTGCGATCGGCGGCGTTCTGGGGTTTTCCCGCGTGAGGCCGAGGGTAGGTGGACAATAACCGGTTAAGGACCGTCGGCGGTGACTGTGAGGTTGGCATGGCAAAACAGATCGCAGTATGCCCGGTTTCCGATCTGCCCCCGGGGACGGTGACCGGTGCGGGGCCGTATGCCGTTGGAAATATCGACGGCACATACTTCGCGGTCACGCGGCGGTGTCGGCATCTGCGCGCAGACCTGGCGGGTGGACCGATCGAGGACGGGCGACTGGTCTGCCCGTGGCACCAAGCCGCCTACGACGTCGAGGACGGGCAGATGGTCCGCGGACCCCAACAGATTTTCGCCAAGATCCCCGGACTCGGAGCGATGTTCACGAGGCTGACGAAAGTTTGGCCTCTGAGACGCGGCACCGTATCGGTGTCCGGCAACGACATCGTCGTCGAATAGCTGGCGCGCCTGCGCGATTCGCAGGTGCCACCCCGCCATCGTCGAATGCACCGGAAACGGCGACGGCGCCACCTGGCTCGAACCCGTCACCGACGACCAATACCCGCCGCAAACCAGCGATAGGCGCGGAAAGTTACGGTGCTCGCCATAACCGTTTCGGCCCGACGCCCGACGCCCTCCCACACCTGCGCGGGTGACGAATGCCCACACCTGCGCGGGTCACGAATGTAAGAGGCTGGCGCGAGACTTCTGCTGAACCGCGCAATGCTGTTGCAGCAGAGTCAATTCTGCTCGTTGTGAGCAAGACTTGGTGCGATGAGTCGCGCGGCAACCCCAGTGCTGGACCTTGTAACACAGTTCGGCCTTAACTTAATCACCGAGGCGTGGTCGTTGAAGCGACTGGACAATCACAAGGGCGTGATCGCGATCGCCGGAAGCGGTAGACAGCGCGCAGGTGACACAATACGGTGAGGCCGCCGCTCATGTTGTCAGGTGTGGTGTTCATGGTGGGCTGTTCCTTCCCCGTTAGAGCGGTAATGGTGTATTAACCCCACAACGATGAACATGACGGTCGGGACGGTGGCCTATGCAGCCCCCGAACAGCTGATGGGCAAAGACATCGACGGGCGGGCCGACCAATACGCGCTGGCCGCCACCGCGTTTCACCTGCTGACCGGGACGCCGCTGTTCCAGCATTCCAATCCGGCCGTCGTGATCAGCCAGCACCTGAGCTCGGCACCGCCCGCCATCGGCTCCCGCCGCCCCGAGTTGTCCGAACTGGGCCCGGTGTTCTCCAAGGCACTTGCCAAGGCGCCCGAGCAGCGCTTCGACCGCTGCCTGGACTTCGCGCACGCCCTCGAGCACCGAATCGGCACGGCGGCAAGCCAACTCGGCGCGACCGGAGCAACCATGACGTCCCCTGTCGCCGCCGGGCCCAAACACCAGAAGGCGCCATCGCGGCGAAGGCCCGCGATCGTGGTGCCGGCCCTGCTCGCGTTGCTGCTCATCACCGTCGCCGCGGTCGCGGTCCTGCTGTTGCGGCAGGACCACACGAAGTCGCGCGGCACCCGTTGTGCCGGTGGTGGCAATCGGCGCCCAGTGCGCGACCCTCGGTGCCGCGGGGGTGACGGAGACGGGTGCGCCCGCCTACTGCTCACACCTGTCGAGCACCGGCACCACGATCTGGTCGCTGTATCCCGGCGAGGTGTCGAGCCCGACGGTCACGCCCGACCCGACCGAACAGGTGTATCCGTCCGAAACCGAGACGCCCCTTCGGGTCTGCACGGAGCAGACCCACAAGACGAGGATTCAGTGCCTGGTGGACATCCGGCGCAGCAACGAAGCGGGCTCGCCGCCACCGTAGGCCCTACTCGGCGAGGCTTCGGGCAATCGCCTCCGTGGCGTGGCGGTGGCCCAGCACCTCGAATCCGACCACGGTAACCAGCGGCGCGAGCGTCACGATCACCAGACACACCGCCATCGGCAGTCCCGCCCCCGCCAGCGCCACCGCCGCGACCAGAACAATCCCGGTGAGCGCGACCAGCAGTGCGTGGAACGCATCCCACGTGTGCACCAACAGCATGTAGAGCACGTACACCAGGCAGATGTAGACCGCGACCGGGATCGCGACGGCCAGCACCGTCGCGACCGACCCCAGCGACGACTGGTGCTCGATGTAGTACGCGGCGGCGTGCAGTCCCGCGCCGGTGGCCACGATCGACCCGTACACGGGGATGTGGAGATAGCCGAAGCGGAAGGACCTTTCCCGGTGCACGTGCAGCAACTCCGAGGTGGGGACGACGTAGTAGATCCACCACATTCCGAAGGTCAGGCCGGTCCCCGCGACCGCCACCAACGCCGCGCCGACCGTCCAGCCCTGCCGGCTCACCACAGCGCTCAACGACGCCACGGTGCCGACCACGCCCTCACCGAGCGCGATGATCGTCAACAGCCCGTAGCGTTCGGCGATGTGGTGGGCGTGCCACGGCGTGCCGCCGCTTCGGGCCTCGGCCAGCCACGGGCCCGTCATTTCGACCAGGATCAGCACCCCGGCGAGCAGAAACGTCACACGCGCCGACGCATGCGCGAAGATCAGGCCGACCCAGCCGATCTGTGCCAGGGTGATCGTCGCCGCGTATGTCAGGCACGCCGCACGGCGCCGCGGGTCCTGCCCGGCCGCGCGCAGCCACTGCGCCACCATCGCGATCCGCATCACCACGTAACCGGCCACCATCACGCGGATGTCGAAGTGCCGCCCCGCCTCGACAGAGGCGAACACCGGCGGGATGCCGAGCGCCAGGACGATGACGCCCACCATCTGCAGCATGGTGGTCAGCCGATAAACCCAGTCGTCGGTGTCGTAGGCCGAGGCAAACCAGCTGAAGTTGATCCACGCCCAGCAGACCGCGAAGATCACGAACACGAAGCAGGCCAATCCGGCGCCCACTCGGGCCACCGACAGCGCGTACGCGAACTGCGACGCGGCGACGCCGAACCCGACCACGAAAGTCAGGTCGAACAGCAACTCCAGTGGCGTGGCCACCCGGTTTCGCTCGTGCGGGTCGCGTCCTGACATGCGGCGAAGTCGATGGGCCTGCGCGCCGGCCTGCGGCGGCCGGGGCTCACCATCACTCACGCCGGACAGTCTCTCCGACCGGCAACGCGGTGCGCTAGCCGGAGCGGGCGACGATCACCGGGACGCGGGCCGCCTCGGCGACCGCGGTGCTGACCGAGCCCAGCAGCATGCCGGCGTAGCCGCCCCGCCCGTGACTGCCGAGAACCACCAGCTGCGCACCGTCGGATTCCCCGATGAGCCAGTGAGCCGGCCGGTCGCACACCAGGCGTCGCTGCACCCGCACGTCCGGATACCGCTCCTGCCATCCGGCCAGGCGTTCGGCCAGGGCCTCTTCGCCCTGGTCCCGATAGGTGTGCCAGTCCATACCCAAGATCGGGAACACCCCGACGTCGCTCCAGGCGTGCAACGCGAGGAGGTCCACGCCGCGGCGGGAGGCCTCATCGAACGCCAAGGCCGCCGCCGCCTCCGATGCCGGTGATCCGTCGATGCCGACGAGCACCGGCGCGCCGGCGCTCACTTTGCTGCCCCAGTCGGCATCGTGAACCAGCGCGACCGGGCAGAGTGCGTGGTGAATCAGGCCGGAACTCACCGAACCCAGGAGATGGCGCCGAACCGCGTCCAGCCCCCGGCTCCCGACCACGACCATCGCCGCTTCCTTTGACGCGGCGAGGAGGCTGGGAACCGGGCCCGCGGACTGCGACTCGGTGCACACGTCCGCGTCGTGACCGGTCGGCATGCTGCCGACCGCGATCTGTTGCGACCGGTCGAGGATCTCGCGGCCCCGGTCGTGTTGCCACTGGGTGATGTTGGCATGCATCGGCCCCAACGGCCAGCTGACCACGACCGGGGCAACGACGTGCATCAGCGTCATCGGAAGGCCGCGCATCGCGGCTTCGGCCGTGGCCCACCGGACCGCCGCGTCGGACGCCGCCGACCCGTCGACACCGACCACGATCGGTGGCCGGCTGTGCTCGGACATTGAATACACGCTATTGCGCGCCGGCTGGGGCGGAAGGGGCCGTTGGCCCCTGCGCGGGCGCCGTTGGTCCCGTGCTCAGATCAGCTCGGCCAGCATCGCCGCGGCCCGGCGGGCGCCGTCCGTCTCGACCGGACGGTAGTGCGCCGGTGCGGTGGCCTGCTCGATGACGGTCGCGGCAAGAAGGCCGGGATCGCAGGCCTGCGCATAGCTGATCGGGTGCCCGGCGCGGTAGCGGTCGAGCCGGTGGCGGACGTGGAAGTTCTGTTCGAAATGGTGCTCGAGTGGGACATAGACGAACGGCGTGCCCGCCGCCGTCAGCTCCATGCAGGTGCTCAGGCCGCCCTGGACCACTGCCACGTCGCATGCGGCGAGGTAGTCGGCGAGGTCAGGCACGTAGCCACGCACCCGGACGCCGCTGCGCCTTGGCATCGCGGCCGGATCGATGCGCGGGCCCGTCACGACCAGGAAGTGCAGCGCCGGCATCATCCGCCGGGCGATGGGCGCCGCGTCGAGCACCCGGTGCAGCAGCGGATCGCCGACGGCGGTGCCGCCGACGGTCACCACACACAGCCGCTGATCCGGCCGCAGCCCGAGCCGTCGCCGCAGCAGTGCCCGCCGCGGTCCCGGCGGCGGCGGGCCCGGGCAGACATAGCCGGTGAAATCGAAGTTCTGCTCGGTCCATTCGCGGATCACCGGCAGACCGGGCCCGAATCGGGCGGTCACCACGTCGTCCGGGTTGCCGACGAAGATCGAGCGGTCGCGCACCCGCGGAAACCGGGCCCGGTGCTCGATCATCTCGGCGTTGTAGTCGGCGGTCAGCGCGGCCTCCCCCTGGCCGCCGTCCGGCATCGGCAGCCACCCGACGAAGTCGGTGAGCCAGGCGAACGCGAACCGCTTCAATTCGGGGTTCTCGTGAAGGAAATAGTCGACCTCCCAGGCCTCGTCGGCGACGACGAGGTCCGGCCGGTCGGCCTCGATGATCTCGTTGAACAGCATGAAGTTCGCGACGAGGATCTCGTCCATCCGCCGGATCGCCTGGAACGCGTGCAGGTCGTGTTCACCGGCCTCGGCCTCGACGTGGGCGGACTCCCCGAGCAGACAGCGCGATGCGGGGTGCACCCGCTCACCCTCGGCCTCGAGCACCCTGGTCACCGGGCTCTGCGCCAGCCACGCCACGTCGATGTCGGGGCGGACGCGGCGCAGCTCCGCTGCGATCGCGACGTCGCGGCGAGCGTGTCCCAGGCCGATCGGAGAGGACAGGTAAAGCGCACTGCGCCGACGCCGCATCGCGCGGGGCCACCGCGAGCGCCGCGGTGGCCCCGCTGTCACGGTTTCGACGAACTCCGAGATCATGATGTTGATCCGCACCGGGTCCCGCGCCACCGGGCCGTGGCCGCCGGCGTCGATCAGGGTCAGTGATCCGCCGGTGAGCTCTGCGAGCCGTTCGCCGACCCCGCTGTGCCGCACCCGATCTCCGGTCCCGTGCACCACATGGACCGGGCAGCGCACCCGGGCGGCGATGTCATCGAGTGGTTCGACCGCGCCGCCATCGACGCCCAACCGGGCAGCGGTGGTGTCCACCAGTGTCTGCGCGTCGGTGCCCGAGGACCAGATGAGGGCGTCTTCGATCTGTTTCGTCGAGTGCGGCTCGGAATACATCTCCGCGAAGAAGAACTGCCGGAAGTCGGCCAGGTCGCCCTCGAGCCAGTTGTCGCGGCTGTACTTCTGCCAGCCCCGCGGCTGGTCGTAGCTCCGCAGCCAGGCTTGGCGTTCGCGGTCGGGCCGCACGCCGGCCAGCCCGCACGCGGGCGCGATCGCGAAGAGACCGTGCACCCGCTCGGGGTGATCGGCGGCCACATGGACCGCCCAGGTGGCGCCGCAGGACAACCCGACCAGCACGGCGCGCGCCGTCCCCGTGGCGTCCAGCACCGCCACCGCGTCGGCGGCGAACTCGGCGTCGGCGAACGCGGCGGATCCGCGGGGCCTGCCGGACTTGCCCGAGCCGCGCCCATCGAAGGTGATGACCCGGTAACGGCGGGCCAGAAACGGAACCTGCGCCTTCCAGATTCGCGAGTCGACGATCGACCAGGTCGGCAGCAGCAGCACCGTGGCGGCCCCGTGACCAGCGCTGCCGTACACGTCGTAGTGCACCGCGACGCCGTCGCGGACCACCTCGCCCGACTCGTCGGGGGTGCGAGCACGGCGCTGCTCGCGTTCCATACGGATATGGTCGCGCGTCCCGGCCGTTTTAGGGCCGGACCTCGAACACATTGTTGAACGGGGTCTGCGCCGCCAGCCGGAACCGGGTGAACCCCGCCGCTGACACGACGTCGCGGATCCGCGCCGGCCCAGCCTGGGTGCCCAGCGCCAGCCCGACCGGCTGGGACAGGGACGACGGCGTACACAGCAGCGTCGAGAAGCCGTAGTAGGCGCGCCCGATCGGGTTGAGGTTGTCCTCGACGTGGTCGCCGGCCGCAGGTTCGACGATCATCCAGGTGCCGTCGGCGGCGATCACGTCACGAACGTGCCGGGCGGCGCCGACCGGGTCGCCCATGTCGTGGAGGCAGTCGAACATCGTCACCAGGTCGTACGGTCCCCCGGTGAAGGCGTCCGCGCCCGCGGCCTCGAACGTGATCCGCGGGTGCTCACCGAACGCCGCGGCACGTTTTCGCGCGGTGGAGATCGAGTCGGCGTGAGGGTCCGCGCCGCGGAAGCTCGACCGGGGAAACGCCTGCGCCATCAAGATCGTGGAGACTCCGTGCCCGCACCCCACATCGGCGACCGTGGCGCCCGCGCCGAGCTTGTCGACCACCCCGTCCAACGCCGGAAGCCACTCGCTGATCAGGTTGGCCCGATAGCTCGGGCGAAAGAACCGCTCACAGCCGATGTGGACGTCGGCGTTGTGATCGCCCCAGCCGACTCCGTCGCCGCTGCGGGCAACCTCGATGATTCTCGCCGCGTCGCAGGCGGTTCCGTGTGCGATCTGGAACAGGCCGCCGACGAACGCGGGGCTGTTCTCGTCGGTGAGGGCGACGGCGTGCTCGGGTGGCAGAAGGTATCGGTACGTCGCGGCGTCATAGGTAACGAACGAACCGGCGGCCTGCGCGTTGAGCCACTCCCTCGCATAGTGCTCGTCGGTGTCGGTCCGCTCGGCGAGTTCCGCCGGTGTGCTCGGGCCGTGCTCGGCCAGGCTGCGGTAGTAGCCCAGCCGATCTCCCATCACGACGAGAGCGGTGTTCAAAGCGGCGCCGGCCTCTTCGACGGCGCGGAACACGAAGGCCATCAACTTGTCGGGATCGGCGCGGGTCACATCAAGTTCGGTCATTGCGGTGTCCTTTCTCTCGCGCCCACCGTCGCACCCCGGCGGCCCCCGGCGAATCCGGTGACCCCCCTAGTATTTTCTCCATAAAATCGGCAGATGCTGGTCGGCCGTGACGCGGAGCGGCACCGGATCGCAACGCTGATGGCGGGCGCACGGGTGCGTCAAAGCGGTGTTCTGGTGGTGCGCGGCGAGGCCGGCATCGGCAAGACGGCGCTGCTCGACGACGCCGAGGCGAACGCGGGCGGGATGGCTGTGCTGCGCGCGGTCGGCAGCGAACACGAATCCGGGCTGAGCTTCTCGGGTCTGCACCAGTTGCTGCTGGGTGTCCTGGACCTGGCCGAGCACCTGCCCGGGCCTCAGCGCGACGCGCTGGACGTCGCCCTGCTGCGCAAGCGCGGGCACGCGCCGGAACGGTTCGCGGTGGGCGCCGCGGCACTGAGCCTGCTGTCCCGGTGCGCCGAGGACCGCCCGCTGCTCGTGCTCGTCGACGACGCGCACCTGCTCGACCAGCCGTCCGCCGAGACACTGTTGTTCGTGGTGCGCCGCCTGGTGGCCGACCCGATCGCGGTGCTGATCGCGCTGCGGCCGGAGCGCGAGGCGCTGCTGAACAACGCCGCGTTGCCGGCACTGGATCTGCGCGGCCTCGAGCCGGGCCCGGCGGCGGCGCTGATCCGCCGGGCGATCGAGCGGGCGCCGAACGCGCAATCCGTCGCGCGGTTGCACCACGCGACCGCGGGCAACCCGCTCGGGCTTCTCGAGCTGTCGGCCGACGTGGACCGGATCGCCGGCATGCACCCTGACCTGCCGGTACCGGTGCCCGATGCGGTGGCCGGAGCCTTCACACGCCGGATCTCCGCCCTCGGTGAGAAAGCCCAGCGAGCGTTGCTGATCGCCGCCGTGGCCGGTGGCGACCTGGCGGTGACGGCACATGCCGCGGCGTTTCTCGGCGGCGAGGTCTCGGGCCTGGCCGACGCCGAAGCGGTCGGGCTGGTCGAGTTGCGCGCCGGCCGCGCGGTCTTCCGCCACCCGCTGGTGCGATCGGCGATCTACGCGGCCGCCGAGCCGGCGCTGCGGCGCGAGGCGCACCGAGCGGTGGCCGCCGCCCTCCCACTGAAGTCCGTGGAGCGACGTGCCTGGCACCTGAGCGAGGCGTGCGTGGGTCCGGACGACAAGGTGGCTGATCTGCTGTGCAACGCGGCGGGCGAGGCCGGTGCGCGGGCCGCCTACGGCGTGGCGGCCACCGCGATGGAGCGCAGCTCCGCGCTCACGTCCGCGGCTCCGCGGCGCGGTGAACGGCTACTTCGGGCCGGCGAATATGCGTGGCTCGCCGGTCAGACCCGGCGCGCCGACGACTTGCTGCGGCGGGCCGGGACACTGGTCGCCGACCCCGTCACCTCCGGCGAAATCGACGGCCTGCGAGGCAATATTGCGCTGCGCACCGGCTCGTTGCGGGACGCCCGCGAATTGTTGCGGCGATCGGCCGAACGGACCCAGCCATTCGACCCCGACGCCGCCGTGCTGCGGCTGGCCGACGTGGTGCTCGCGTGTTTCTACCTGTGCGACACCAGCGCGGGACGTGCCGCCGCCGATGATCTCGAACGCCTGGTCCCCGGCTGCCGGACAGCCACCGCGGTGGTGCGGGGCCACCTGGCGATCGGGATCGCGCGCGTGCTGGCGGGCGAGGCCGGCATGGCCTGGATCCGCACCGGGGTGCAGCGGCTGACGGCGGAGCCCGGGCTCCTCGACGACGCGCGCCGGCCTGATTGGGCGGTGTTGGCCACCCTGTTCCTGCGTGAGGCGGCCGCCGGTCGCGACCTGATCGAACGGGTCGTGACCGAGCAGCGCACCCGGACGGCACTCGGCACGCTGCCGAACTTGCTGTTCTACACCTCGCGTGACGCCGCGACCACCGATCGATGGGCGTCGGCAGCGGACGGGTACGACGAAAGCATCACGCTGGCAAGGGAAACCGGCCAAAGCACCGACCTTGCCTCGTCGCTGGCCGGGCTGGCCTGGTTGCAGGCGCGCATGGGCCGGTCGGAGGAGTGCCGGACGCACGCCGACGAGGCGCTGGCGCTGGCCGCGCGTCACGACATCGTGCTCGCCAGGGTGTGGGCGCAGTTCGCGCTCGCCGACCTTTCCTCGGCGCTCGGCGACACCGGCCAAGCGATGCGCCGCTATCACGAGCTGCAGGCAACCCTGGCCGACGCCGGTTTTCTCGACGTCGACATGTCTCCCGGTCCCGAAATCGCCGAGCTGCAGTTGCGCAAGGGCGACCGGGCCGCCGCCGCCGAGACCACGGGCGAGTACCTGCGCCGCGCGCGGGACAAGGCGCAGCCCTGGGCGCTGGCGCGCGGGTATCGGGCCGCCGCGCAGGCGACCGAGGACCCCGCCGAGCGCACCGCCTTGTTCGAGCGGGCTCTTGAAACGCACGCCGACACGCTGGACCTGTTCGAGGAGGCGCGCACGCGACTCGCCTTCGGTGCGACGCTGCGTCGGGGCCGCACCAGGGTGGCCGCCAGGCCGCAGCTGCGTGCGGCGCTGGAGGCATTCGAACGGCTGGGCGCGCGCCCATGGTCCGACCTGGCGGCCAGTGAGCTCAACGCTACCGGTGAGCACGTCAGCCGCGGCGGCCAGGGCTACCTCGGGCAGCTCACGGCGCAGGAGATCCGGATAGCCCGGATGCTGGCGTCCGGCAGGACGACGAAAGAGACTGCCGCAGCGCTGTTCCTGAGCCCGAAGACGGTGGAGTACCACCTTCGCCACGTCTACCAGAAGCTGGGGATCCGGACGCGCGGCGAGCTCAGCGCGGCGGTGAAGTGATCACGTCGCCGCGCCGATCAGCCGCCGAGCGCGGCGACCAGGGTCTTGATCCTGGCGGCCTCCTCCTCGGTGGGCGTTTCGCCAGCCTCGACCGCGTCGAGGAGGCGGGCGTCAAGCCCCGCACCGTTGGCGGTTTCTTCCGCCGACAGCTTCGCGCGCAGGCGCGCCACGTACAGCTGCTGCCCGAGGGAGGACCCCGGCGCCGCCGCGACCCTTTCCATCAGATCGTCGTAGCAGGTACGGACCCCGCTCAACGCGACGACCACCGACGGTGTCGACCTGCCGCGGCGGCCGGCCTCCGTCAGCCCCGTCTTCAGTTTGCGCAGCCCGGCGAGGACCACCCCTGCGCGGTGCTGGAACTCCGAGTCGTCGGAGTGGGGCAGCGACTCGATCGCGGCGGTGTACATGTGCATCGCCGCATCGGCCAGGCTGACGATTACCGGTGCTTCACCGTCGTCGGGCAGGGGTTCATCCATAGTCATGACTCCAACTCTGGAAATGGATCGACGCCGCCGAAACGCTAGCGCCTTGGGGCTTTCGATTCAAGGTTTGGTCCCCCGCGCGGCAGTGCCGCCCCGTGCTTAACTCGGCGGGTGGGCAAGCCCGGATTCCTCGGCCGCGAGGGGCCGGTCGCGGCCCGGATGGCCATCGCCGTGCCGGCCGGCGCCGCGGCGGCGGCAGTCGTGGGTGAACTCGTCGACTGGCGGTACGCGCCTGCCGTGGGATGGATCGCGGCCGCGGTGGTGTGGCTGGTGTGGACGTGGGCGGTGATCCGCCCGATGGACCCGCAGGCGACGGCATCGCACGCGACCCGTGAGGACCCGACGCAGCGGATGACCCACATCATCGTGCTGTCGGCCAGCATCGCGAGCCTGGCCGGGGTGGCGTATCTGCTGATCGCAGGGTCGGGCAAGGGCGCACAAGCGATCGCGGCGGCGGTCGTCGGGGCGGCGAGCGTGGCGGCGGCGTGGTTTGCCGTGCACACGCTCTTCACGGTGCGGTACGCCCGGCTGTTCTACCTGGAACCCGCCGGCGGGATCGAATTCCACCAACACCAGTCGCCCACCTACATCGACTTCGCGTACGTGGCGTTCACGATCGGCATGACATATCAGGTGTCCGACACCGACCTGAAGATCCCGGCGATCCGCCGCACCGCCCTGCGCCACGCGATGGTGTCGTACATGCTCGGCGCCGTCGTTCTGGCCGTCGCCGTCAATCTGGTGGCGGGCCTCAGCCACCCGGGCGGTTGATCAACTCTCGGTGTGCGAGCGGATCCAATCCAGGTTGGCCTGCATGTTCTGCTGCCACTCCTGGAGCCGCCGGGCGACGATCCGGCCCTCCTTCTCCGGTGTGGCGGCGATCGCCACACTCAAACCCGACGGTTCGGCCCAGCCATCAAATGATGGTGAGCCCTATCGGGGCGCCAACACGGTGCCGACCCAAAAGAAGCCTATTGGTGATGAAATCACCAAATCACAGGGGTGATCGAAGAGCCGGTGCACAATAGCAGCGCGTTTGCACGGAGACGGGATGCCGTGGCGCGCCGGCGGTAGGCAGACCGGTTAATCAGATGTCACGTCCGGCGGGCCCTATGCCGGTCGTGAGGGCCAAAACATGATCGGTGTTTCGTCTTTACGCGGGTAGTCGGCGTCTAGCGCGGATCTTATCGGCTCTCAGGCGTGACCCAATTCGGCTCAAGCACCGAGAGATGACGAGTCTGCCAACCTCTGCTTGACATAATAAGGTATTATCGGCCAAACATGTTGTGCCGCAATAGCGTTAAAATTTCATTTGATCAGCCCGTGGCACGCCCCAAACTGTGGCGGTTGCGGGGAACAGCAGCGGGCTGCCCGGGGGCGGTCACATAGGTCTGCCCGGCGGCCAGCGTCCAGATGAGCGCGCCCGCGGGAACGGATATGCCCTTGGCCATTGATCACGGCTCGGGGCGACTCCAGTTCTACAGTCCGACGCGGGGGGCGACCACGGTCAACTTACTGCACCTTGACGTTCGCCGTGAACGTGCACGCCGGTGTGGGATCGGCGCTCATGGTGTACTCCGTGGCGATCGTCGTGGTCCCAGCCTTCAAAGCCCTGAATGTCCAGACCTCGGTGCCGGGTGTTCCAACCATGCCGGGAGGAGGGTTCGGTGCCACAAATTCGTGACTGGTCTGCTGCACGATGCTGGAATCGCCGATCTGTGTCTCAGCCGTCCACTTGTAAGGGGTGGTGTGATTCGCGCCTAAGCTCACCTCTAGCGTGTCGCCGACCGCCAGCGTGATGTCCCGGGTGATGATTTTCTGGTTCAATACATCGTCCATAGAGACCCCGATGGTTTTCGCCGGCTGGGCACTCGAGGTGCAGCCCGCCACCGCCACTGAGACGAAGATTGCGACTATTACCAAAAGCCTGGTCTTCATGAGAATCACCCTCTATGCGGCCATCAGTGGTATACGGCTTCTGGAGCATTACTCACTGCTGCATTTCCGGTTTCGTTATTGGATAGATCTCCGTGCTGGCAAGCTGTATCCTCCAAGCATTTCCATGCCGTCGGGGAATTGTTCGTCGCGCCAACCCCAAAACGTATTGAGCAGATGGTGGGTGCGGCACAAGCATTTCAGGTTGTTGAGAAGTCGTAATATGCCTCCCTCCGGTGCGTCCAGCTGGCCGTTAGCACCGACTGGTTCAATCCCAGTATGGCGCAACAGTTGTTTGTGCAGCTCAAAGACGGTGTTTAGGCAAGCTGTGCGAATCGTGTGGGCAATATCAGGACAACTTTCCAGAATTCTGGGAAGTTCGGGGCGGGTTGGCAACCCCCGAGCCACCCCATGACCAACCACACCCCCGACGCCGGCAATTGGCGTCACCTCACCGACCGACTCACCCCACGGCAGGTCACACGGCTGTCCGAGGTCGAGCAGCGATCGACCCCCTCAGAGACGGCTGCGGCGCTGCTGCGGACGGCCCGCTACTGGGCCGCCAACCACGCATACCCCACGTCTGACGGAGGGGTATGCACACCGATGACCCACCACATGCCGACGGTCGATGATCCGGCCGAGATTGTTCTGCCGGCGGCGCGGGTCGAGCTGCGCGAGCTGATGGAGGGCGTGCGGATAAGCGACCCGGCCGAGCGCCGCCGCAACGGCCGCTCGCTGCACCGCTGAGTCGAATTGCGTCACGGCGTGACACAGTTCGTCCTAGCCCAACTCGTCTGGCGAGGGAATCAGCCGGGTTGTCGGTCCGCTCAGCGGACCAGCTTCTTGTCCAAACATACGCATCGGCGTTCACTCGACGTTGCGCACCAACGAGAGTCTGCAAACGAAACAGACATACGACCAGGCCGGAACACCGGCTTTTGAGAGATAGGAGAATCCGGTGATTTGTAGATTTACGAGCATCTGATGAAAAAGGGCCGTGAACCGAAGAGCCCCCGTCGGACTCCGAAGCGAGGTGCATTTCCGACACCCAGATCGGAAATTGAAAGTGCGACGCCGTTTATTCCCGAAAGCGACCAAGCAGGTGATCACCCCGGTACAGAGCCCGTTTCACCGACCAACCCTGATCAGGAGGACAAATAGTCGAAGCAATTCCAGGGCACCTAAGCCGAAATAGCCAACTTACTTCGCCTAACACCAGGAGAAAACGATGCCAATTACACCAAAACGCGGAGCAATGCCTTCGCCAAGGAGCGCCTTGGCGGCCGCTAGCCCTCACGTTCCTCCTACCGCACCACCCCCGAATTCCATTACCGCGCCTGGACAGGTTTCGTTCTGGGGCAACGACGTTCATGGCGATTGTGTCACCGCTGAAGAAGCATTCGCCAAGGCATGCAATAATCCGGAAATATTTATTCCCGACAGCGAAGTAATTACATGGGCCACAAATCATAACGTGCTTGAGGGCGCTCAACTCACAGCAGTGTTGCAATTCATGGAAACCGATGGATTCTCTCAGAATGGGTCTGTCTATGACGACGGCCCGTATTTGTCGGTCGACTGGACAAATTCCACGACATTGCAAAGCGCTATCTCGATAGGACCTGTTAAGATTGGTATCGCTGCAGATCAAATACAGACAGCCTGGGAAAGTACTGAAGGTAAGACAGGGTGGTTTGCTACGGGGTTTCAAACCGATAGTAATTTGGATCACTGCGTTAGTCTTTGTGGCTACGGAACTCTGGCTTGGTTGGCGCAGCAACTTAATGTGCAAGTTCCAAGCGGAATTGACGGAACGGACCAGGGCTATGCGATGTTTACGTGGAATTCGATAGGTATTATCGATGTGCCGTCCATGCTAGCAATTACTGAAGAGGCATGGCTTAGGAACCCGACAACCGTGACAGGTGCTCAGGGGAAGAAGGAGCGTCATGAGCGTCAAAGCTCTGACGTTCGACATCATCGGCACGGCGTTTGACTGGTTCGGAAGCCTGTCATCGGGAGCGGTGCCGCTGTCACACAAGTACGGGCTCGGCCTCGACCCGAGCACGTTCGCCCACGAGGCCGCGGATGGGTACGCCCCCGGGGTGGCGGCGGTGCCCCCGTGGGTGGCGCCCGACGTGATTCTGCGAGATTCGATGACGACACTGCTGGCCGCGTACGGCACGCCGTCCCCAGCCGAGGTCGATGACTTCTTCGCGCTGTGGCGCAGCCTGAACCCGTGGGAGGACGTTCCAAGCTCGCTGTGGGCGCTTCACAACCACTTCACCTTGGTGATCCTCTCCAACATGAGTGTCGCCACCCAATCGGCACTCATGGATCGTGCCGGCCTGCCATTCGATCGCACGCTGTCGGCTGAGACCGTCGAGGCGTACAAGCCGAGCCCGGCGGTGTACGAGATGGCGATCTCAAGCCTCGGGCTGGCGCCCGACGAGATCATGATGGTTGCCGCGCACAAGTACGACCTGGCCGCGGCGAGGAGTCGCGGATTCGCAACCGCGTTCGTGGCGCGGGCACTCGAGCAGGGCCCCGCAGGCACGGTCGACACGACCCCCGACCCCACGGCCGACATCAATGCGACCAGCTTCACCGGGGTCGTGCACGCGCTCGGCGCCGACCCGCCGCCGCTCGATGAGGACGGCATCGCGATCAATCCCGAGGCGGTCGAGGTCCAGCAGATCGCCGGTTCCCGGAAGGTCATCGATGGAAGCGATTGGTTGCTGGATTTCGGAGCCAGTCAGGCCGACGCCGACCGTGCCCGGGAGGTGATCTCGCACTACCGGTTCAACCGCATCTGCTACGTCGGGCGCCCGGATCCCCCGATGATGTACTTCACGGTGAACGGCAGTGCGCCGGCGGGGCCGATGCCCGGAGAGGACGCGATCGCATTCGACCTCGCCGCCGTGCGGGTGGAGCTGTTGGGAGACAACTGGACCGTGACCGACGGCAACTCGGCGATGCTCGATTTCGGTGCGAGCCATCTGGGAGGCCTGCACGCGGTCGCCCTGATCAGAGACTACGGCTTCACCCACCAGTGCTTCCTCGGTCGCCCCCACGCGCCGATGATGTACTTCAGAAGGTAGCGGCAGGTTAGCCGAGTCCCTGACGGCCGCGACCAGCAGAAGGAAGCAATCGCGCCCAGGCTGTTTCGTTTCACACCCCGTTGGCGGTGTCGCGGTTTCCCGTACACAGCGCCGCCGCGCGGCGCACCAGCTCATAGTCAGGGGATCGTCGCGGCCACCAATTTCGCCTGCCGGCGCGGGACTTCCTTAATCACATAGTCGGCGACCGGGTTGGGCACCATCTCCCAATCTTCGGGGGTCAACTCCGTCGGCTTCTCCGGCCACCTGTCACTCATCGTTATTCCTCTCATCGTTTTTCTTGCACGGACGGCCGGTGTCGGCCGGGCGCCGGCCATCGCGGGGGCCGGGCCCTGACGCCAACCCCCCGCTGCCCACGGCCGTGTCCGTATGCGCAGAAGATGCAATGTCATTGGCGCTCGGAGCGCCGCCCGTCCCGGCGGCCCAGACCTGGACCACGGTCGCAGGGACTCGCAAGGTGGCGTGGAGCGCCATTCCCACACCGTGAACACCGGCCGCACGCCACACTCACCACGCGCATTACCAATGACGGTCGGCGGGCGATCGCCGCGCAGCCCCGGGGCTTACGACGACACCAACTCGAGTGCCCAGAAGTCGCTCGCTAAATAGGCGCCGTTGATCGGAGAGCTATCCGAGCTCGTCGTTGTTCCGGTCATGTATTGGTAGGGCATGTAGAAGTAGCCTTTGTCGCCCCATGACGATCCCCACGAGTTGCGGACGATGACCTGGCTTTTGGGATCGGAATAGCCGACCGCAGCAACACAGTGACCGCCGACCGTGTTCTCGCCCGGCGCGGGCATCGGCATCACGCCCGTTTGAGCAACCGCCGGGGATTCGAAGCTTTCGTAGACGGTGAACCCGAACACCACCGCGAGGTTTGAGCTGATCGCGTCCTTCAAATCGCCCAGCGTCTGGATGGCCTCGTACTGCATGAGTCGGTCGGTCACCGCGGCGACGAAACAGCGTTTCGGAGGCCTCACCGTGAACATCGCGATGTCGTAGGGCCACATGGTTTCCGGGCACACGCCCTCGGAGTTGACAACCTTGATGCCGTCGCGGACGACCGCGCCGGAATCGCTGGACACGGTGCCTTCCAGGGCTCGTTCGTTGTAGTAGATGAACAACCGCGACGGAACGAAGTCGCTCAAACCCTGCCGATCACGTTCGTACTCCATGGCCGCAGCGATCGCGTTGCCCGTGCAGGAGCCCAGCTGACCCTGATCGTAGACAGGGGGCATCTGCGGGCGCAGGTCATACTCAGCAGGCACTGCGGCCGTGGCCCTCGCCGCGTACCGCTTGTCCCGGGCATCCGGCAGCTGGTGCCGCCAGCCATAGCCACGAACGTGGGACCAGTCCGGGGCTTGCCCATTGCCGCCCGCGCGTTGCGCCGCTTTCTTCGGCGCCCGTGTGGACTTGTGTGCAACCGTCATCGCCGCCTCCTTTAGGCCGAACTTCTGATCCTTTGAGGGTAGGAAGGCGGCCGGTGCCGCAGCAAGCGTAGTTGACTACCTGAATTTGGTTTGTCACGGCGATGTGAGGCGAGAAGCGTGTGCGCGCAGTGGGCCACACGGCGCCATGTCGATTATGGCATCTGGGTGGAGACCTTAAGGCGAGATGCTTTGGTGGTCATCACTACTTCGGTTCGACGTGGACCTGGATATCGTGCCGGGCTATTGCCTGGGTCGGTGACTCCCAACGGCGGTGCTGATAAAGCTGCAGTTCGACATCTCCAGGCGCCACGGCCCTGATCGTCGCCACCTCTGGAGCACTCTGCCCTGCCGGACGTGGCGGTGATCCGGGCGGATCGCCTCGGGTCCAAAGCACTTCGATGACGTCGCCTCGCCCCACGATTTCGGAATCCCACACGTAGCCGGCTGTTCCAAGACCGGGCAGCTCCACCTCATGCTGTTCGCCTATGGACATGTCAAGGTTGGTCGGTATCTCAGTCATACCGCTAAGTCCACCCTTTCGGTAAGCCTATTACGCCGAAACAGCGTTAGAACGCACCATAGTGCCGACGTCAGTGAATCCAGCAGATGGCTCTCATCGCGCTCAGCTCGGTCACCACATCTGGCTCGGGCCGATTCGACGTGCTTCCGCGTCGCGCTGCCCGGTGGTGGACCCTGTGGTCGCGTCGGTAGCCGTGTGAGCCCGCTACCGAGAAGTGGCTGTCGAACGTCGATCGAAGTTCACCATCGGTTTGGGCCCGGTTCTTGGCAAGAGCGCGGTCCGCTGAGCGGACCGACCACTTGCTTCGTGCCCCGCGCCAGGCGTGCGATTCAGGAGAGTCCGCTGGCGCGTTGATTTAAGGACGCGCCCGGATGATCGGCGCCCGGCAGGAGAGATCATGGCTCACTCGCGGATTCAAACCTACGCACGCCGGCCAGACTTGCTCCCCCCGCGCAGCGGAGAAAAAGGGAACCGCCAAGCGGCGCGTGCTGTCGAAGGTCACGGTCGTCGCTTGCTGCCTCACTTTCGCGCTCGGTGCTGCGCGCGTCGCGGCGGCGCAGAGCTGGAAGCCTGTCGCGGGGATGATTTCGCCAAATCCTTCACCGAACTGGTCTCGCAAGTGGCGTGGAGCGTCATTTCCAACACCGTGAACGACGGCAAGACGATTTATGCGCCGATGTGCCCGCCAACCGACCCCGGCCCGTTCCCGGCGGTCGTTTACAACCATGGCGGCATCAACGGCACACCGTTCAATTTGCCGGATTCGGCCAGCCTCCACGGCCAACTATCCGCCATCCAGTGGACCAGTCGGCCGGATAATTCGCCCAACCTGACTACGCACGACGATCTAGGCCAATGCGTCGATTGGGCCAGGCGCGGTTGGACGGTCAGTGCAGGTCGTCGGCCCGTGTCATCCCTTCCCGCCGGGGAGAAGCCATGATGCCGGCCCAGCCGGGTTCAGCGTTTCCGGGATTAACCATCTCGACGGATGAACGCAAGTTTGAGAAGGCTATGGCGCGACCCTTGGAGGATCCAGATGTGTTACGCCCGTGGCTCACTCATGCCGAGCTAGGTGACGCAGCCAACGTCTGCCGTGGATGCTGCTTGTTGCCGATCGGGCGAATCGATCGGCTCGCTCGCGTTTTGGCCAACCAACCTGTCCCAGCCTCCGCCAGATTCTTCCGGCGGCATCCGCTGCCAGCACCGTTCTCGGTGGAAGACCTCGACATCGCAATTCCGTTGACCCGCAACATGGCGGCAATCTACGCAGCGGTAATCCGCCAAATAACGAAGGATCATACGAGGAAGGACATTCTGTGATGACCACCGCTAATCAGCTGGGATCCGTTGAGCACATCGTGGTTCTCGTGCTCGAGAACCGCTCGTTTGACCATATGCTCGGGTTTCTTTATGCCGACTCCGAAAACGTCTCGCCTCTCACGAAGCAGCCCTTTGAAGGCCTGACGGGTAAGGAGTCCAATTCGGATGCCACTGGCACGTCCATCCCGGTCACCGCTTTGGCCCAAGGGACACCAAACGTCTACTTCACGCCTGGGGCCGACCCGGGCGAAGGTTTCCTGGCCACCAACATGCAACTGTTCGGAAAGGCCAGCCCGACTGCGGGGACCTCGGCCACCAACAGCGGATTCGTGACGGACTTCGCGGCAACGCTGAAGAGCGGCCACGTCGACGGGCCAATCATTGCGGGCACAACTGCTTCCGACATCATGCGGATATTCTCCCCCGAGCTGCTGCCGGTCCTGTCCGGGCTCGCTCGGGGCTTCGCGGTCTGTGACCACTGGTTCAGTTCCGTGCCGACCGAGACTTTTCCCAATCGGGCTTTCCTGTGCGCGGCAACCAGTCAGGGCCATATGGATGACTCCACAGCCAAGTACACCACGCAGAGCATCTTCGGGTTGCTGAGCGCGCACCACCTCGACTGGTCGATCTACGGCTATGACGCCGCACCACTGACCCGCCTCGATTTCCCCGACACCACCAACGCCCCGCAATCGCACTTCGGCGTTTTCCGTGATTTCCAGGCGGCCGCGGCGGCGGGAAGTCTCGGCGCCTATACGTTCCTGGAGCCCAGCTGGGGGTCCTCCGGCAACAGCCAACACCCCAACTACGACGTATCCCTCGGGGAGCAACTGATCCACGACGTCTATTACGCCCTGCGCAACGGCCCGGCATGGCATCAGACACTGCTCGTTGTCACCTACGATGAGCACGGCGGCTGCTATGACCACGTCCCACCGCCGACCGGCGCCGTGCCGCCGGACAGCTGTGCCGACACAAAGTTCGGATTCGATTTCACCCGGTTCGGTGTTCGAGTGCCGGCCGTGCTCGTCTCGCCTCTCATCGCCCCCGGCACGGTCTTCCGCCCGTCAGGAACTGTCCCCCTCGATCACACCTCGATCCTCAAGACCGTCGAAACCCGCTGGAACTTGCCGCCTCTGACCGCCCGCGACGCGGCGGCTCCCGACGTCGGGGACGTGCTGACCCTGGCGCAGGCGCGCACCGACGACCCTCTGGCCGGCGTCACTATCCCCAGGTCGACGACCCCCAATCCGGTCGCGGGCACTCCCTCACACATCCAGGAGGTAATGGCCCAACTGGTCTCCGAGCTGCCGGTGAACGACGCCCAGGGACAGGGCTACTCCGCTATGCCCGCGCTGACAACCGAGCAGGACTACGACGACTACATCAACTCCCGTTACGCGGCGTGGACGGCGCAGCGGGCCACCGCGCCCTCGTGAGGCTGCCATCCCCTCGCGTCACCGATCGGAGACCGTGATGACTCCTCACTCGCCGACCGGCGCCGGGCCCCCAGCGCAGATCTACGTCATTCGCCACGGCGAAAAGCCAGCCGATCCGCCGACCCCAACGGCTGCACCGGGCCCCCCCTTCGGGGTTGACGTCAACGGCAACCAGGGCATCCACTCACTGCTCCCGCGAGGATGGCAACGCTCCGGCGCGCTGGCCGTGCTCTTCGCTCCCGCCGTCGGACCGCTGCAGGCGGGCTTGCGCACACCTGCGACCCTGTTCTCACCCGACTACGGGAACCCGGAAAAGACGCAGGGGCACCGGACCTACGAGACCATTCAGGGCCTCAGCGACCGGCTCGGGGTGCCGATCAACTCTCCCTTCGCCGAAGGCCAGGAGCCCGCGCTCGCCAGTGCGGTCGTCGCCGACTACACCGGCGTCGTGCTGATCTGCTGGGAGCACCAGCACATACCCGCCATCGGTACTGCCCTGCCGACCGTGTCGGGCACGCAGATCCCTGCCGTGTGGCCAGGTGATCGGTTCGATGTGATCTGGTCCTTCACCCTCGAGCCCGCAGCGTCACCAGCCGAGTACGTGTTCTCCCAGATCCCACAGCAGGTGCTGGCCGGGGACGTTGATACCGTCTAGTGCGCCGCTACGACGAAACCAGCTCGACTGCCCAGAAGTCACTGGCGAAATGGGCCCGTTGATGGGTGAGCTATCCGAGCTGGTCGCGGCTCCGGTCATGTAGTCGCGGCACCGGTCATGTATTGGTAGGCATGTAGAAGTAGCCTTTGTCGCCCCACGACGGTCCCCACGAGTTGCGCCTGCGCCTCAACCACATACCCGACGATGGGCCGCCGGCGAGCGCAGCTGGGGCGCCGGTGCCGGTGGCCGGCCGGGATAGCTCCCTCGCACGAACGCGTCATCCACGGCCTTAAAACATGGAAGGTCGCTGCGTGCCCCTCGATTACGTCGCCAAGCCCGCTGCTGCCGGGGGTCGCGTTTCAATTCATCAAACGAATTCTGAGTCCAAATGATCTCGCACCAAGTACAGAAGATTCCCTTGCTCTCGATGCCTGTCCCACCTGTGGTATGGATGACGCCCGTGAGCTCGGCCCGCCGGCCGCAACTTCTACAACGACGCCGTTCACGCGCCTGGGTGACGGGGACGAAGTCGCCGCGGTGGCGGAGCTGTGGCGGGCAGGCAAGCGCGACGAAGCACGTGCGGCGGTGCCGATCGACCTGGGCCGGCTGACGGACCTGGTGGGCACACCCGACGCGATCGCCGACCGGGTGCGCCGGCATCGCGACGCGGGGATAACCACGCTGCTGGCCAAGCTGGAGGGAGACCACGCCCAAACACTCGAGACGCTCGAGCGGCTGATCGCGATCGTCGGCGGGGCGCTCGGGTCACTTCGGTGGGCGTGAAACGCACTGCGCGAGGTACAACGGCTCGCCCAGCTTGTCCATCAGCTCCAGTTGGGTCTGCAGGTAGTCGATGTGCGTTTCTTCGTCGGCCATGATCCGCTCGAGCAGCACCGCACTCGTGGAGTCCTGCTTCTGGCGGCACATGACGATGCCGGGCCTGAGTCTCGCGGCGACTTCCAGTTCGATGGCCAGG
>NZ_DATFYW010000111.1:0-17070 GCF_035314905.1 Mycobacterium sp. | reverse complement strand
CCGGTGCCGAACGCCGCGTCGGCGTCCACGCCGGTCACCCGGAGCAGGGCGGCCACCTTCCGGTCGAGATCCCGCCCGACAGCGGTGATCGCGTCGGCGCCGAGGCCGCCGAACACCGTGCTGGGCTGGTCGATCGAGAAGACCGCGTTGTCGTCGGAATCGGCCGCAATGAGCACCCGCAGCGGTGCGTAGAGCAGCGCCCTGGGGTTGTGGCGGAACATGCTCTCGGCGATGACGTGATTGCCGAGCAGATACTCGACGGCCTTGGTGCGGTGCCCGGCCACCCCCACGAGCGGCATCGCGTCGATCGTCCAGTAGACCATCAGCCCGTTCGGGGCGTTGGCCGCCGCCGCGGCACGCACGTCGTCCCAGCTGCCGCCCTGCGCGATGACCCGGTAGGTGGCTTCGAAATCGAAGGGCGGAGCGGCTTTCTCGAACGCCCTTCGGAACTCGTCGAACGGCATGCCGGTCGAGACGTCGACTCGGGTCATGCTGTGCGCGTTGGCGGTGAAGTTCGCGGTCATGGCGTTTGGCCTCCCATGCGGGACGAGAACGATCACGCCGCGCACGTTCGGCGGCGCTCGCGGTCCCGATGATCGGCCGACCCCTTCCGATGGTTCGGTCACCGAACTTCAGGACGCTATGAGTCTATGGTTCGGTCACCGAACCCGCAAGATGGGATAATCGGCGACGTGGCCCTACCACGCGAGTACACAACCGAGAGTTGCCCGATCGCCCGATCACTGGAGGTGGTCGGGGAGCGCTGGACGCTGCTGATCATTCGCGACGCGTTCTACGGAGTGCGCCGATTCAGCGACTTTCACGGCCACCTGGGCATCCCCCGGGCCGTGCTGTCCGAGCGGCTTGCCTTCCTGGTCGGCCAGGATGTGCTGGTCAAGGTCGCCGGGCCGAACGGCCGTGACGAGTACGAGCTGACCGCCAGAGGGCTGCGGCTGTGGCCGACCATGTGGGCGCTCATCGGTTGGGGCAACGAGAACTTCTACGACGCGACGAAGCGGCGCACCTACCGGCACGATGGCTGCGGGGGCACCATCGGCGAAGACGGCGTGTGCTCCGGCTGCGGACAGCTTCCGGATGCGAATGAGCTCGTGGTGCACCCGCCGCGCCGGCCGCGGGACCCCGCGCCACGCGTGGACCCGATAACCCGGGCATTGCGACACCCGCACAAGCTTTTGGAGCCGATCAGGCCGGACGAGTCCTGACCCGCGCCATCCCCGGTCCGCGCGATGTCGAGCGGACCGAACGTCCCAGGTCAATGCGCTAATCGGGCAAACGTGACGGTTGTCACGTCTCCGACATGATGTGGCTAGCATCAGGTGTCGTACTGTGATCCGTGACACCGCGGTGTTTAAGGAGGTCCGTTGTCCAGCACAACCGAACTCGCCGAACTGCACCACCTGATCGGTGGCCTGCGCCGGTGCGTGACGTCGATGAAGTCCCGGTACGGTGACATTCCGGCCATGCGGCGCATCGTCAATGACGCGGACCGGCTACTGATCGACGTCGACCGGCTCGACATCGATGCGTCGGAGCTTGACCTCGATCGCTGCGCCGCGGACCTGCACACCGGCGAGAAGATCCCCGTCCCGGATACTCAGTACGACACCGACTTCTGGCGCGATGTCGACGACGAGGGCGTCGGCGGCCAGTGCGGTAGCCGATGAGCGCGCCGACCGCGGAGCGCACCGGTACCGGCGTCTTCTCGCCCACCCGCGCCGAGCTCCCGCAGCGCACGCTGCGCCGCGGCCTGTGGTGGTTGCCGAACCTGCTCACAGATCTCGGCCTGGCGGCCTTCGTCATCTACGCGACCGTGCGGGCGTTCTGGGGCAGCGCCTACTGGGTGCCTCAGTACCACTACTTGACCCCGTTCTACTCACCGTGCGTGAGCGCGTCGTGCGCACCGGGCGCCAGCCACCTCGGGGTGTGGTTCGGCCACTTCCCCGCGTGGATCCCGTTGGCGATCATCTCGCTGCCGTTCCTGCTGGCGTTCCGGTTGACCTGCTACTACTACCGCAAGGCCTATTACCGGTCTGTGTGGCAGTCGCCGCCGGGTTGCGCTGTGGCAGAACCGCATTCGCGCTATACGGGTGAGACGCGGCTGCCGCTGATAATCCAGAACGCCCACCGCTACTTCTTCTACGCGGCGCTGGTCATCTCGGTGATCAACACCTACGACGCGATCATGGCGTTCCATTCACCGTCCGGGTTCGGTTTCGGTTTGGGCAATGTCATTCTGGTCCTCAACGTGATCTTGCTGTGGGTGTACACGCTGTCCTGCCACTCGTGCCGGCACGTCACCGGAGGGCGGCTAAAGCACTTCTCGAAGCACCCGATCCGCTACTGGATGTGGACGCAGATCAGCAAGCTGAACACCAGGCACATGCTGTACGCGTGGATCACGCTCGGCACGCTGGTGCTCACCGACTTCTACGTCATGCTGGTGGCCAGCGGCACGATCTCCGATCTGCGATTCGTGGGTTAGCAAGCTTTCCCGTAACTGATTTAGATGATTCGAGCGAGGTTTCATGGTTGAAATCGAACGGCATTCCTACGACGTCGTCGTCATCGGTGCCGGCGGCTCGGGGTTGCGCGCAGTCATCGAGGCCCGTGAGCGCGGCCTTAAGGTGGCCGTGGTGTGCAAGTCGCTGTTCGGCAAGGCACACACCGTGATGGCTGAAGGCGGCTGCGCGGCTGCGATGGGCAACGCCAACCCGAAGGACAACTGGAAGGTCCACTTCGCCGACACGATGCGCGGCGGCAAGTTCCTCAACAACTGGCGGATGGCCGAACTCCACGCCAAAGAGGCAGCCGACCGGGTGTGGGAGCTGGAAACCTACGGCGCGCTGTTCGACCGGACGAAGGACGGGCGCATCAGCCAGCGCAACTTCGGCGGCCACACCTACGCACGGCTGGCCCACGTCGGCGACCGCACCGGGCTGGAGATCATCCGCACGCTGCAGCAGAAGATCGTCTCGCTGCAGCAGGAGGACTACGCGGAGCTCGGCGACTACGAGGCGCGCATCAAGGTGTTCGCCGAGTGCACGATCACCGATCTGCTCAAGGACGGCGACAGGATCGCGGGGGCGTTCGGGTACTGGCGCGAAAGCGGCCGGTTCGTCCTGTTCGACGCGCCGGCAATCGTGATGGCCACCGGCGGCATCGGCAAGTCCTACAAGGTGACGTCGAACTCGTGGGAGTACACCGGCGACGGGCACGCGCTGGCGCTGCGGGCCGGCGCCTCGTTGATCAACATGGAGTTCGTCCAGTTCCACCCCACCGGGATGGTGTGGCCGCCCAGCGTGAAAGGCATCCTCGTCACCGAGGGCGTGCGTGGCGACGGCGGCGTGCTGAAGAACTCCGAGGGCACCCGGTTCATGTTCGGCTACATCCCGCCGGTCTTCAAAGGTCAGTACGCCGAGAGCGAAGCAGAAGCCGACCAATGGCTCAAGGACAACGACTCGGCGCGGCGCACACCAGATCTGCTCCCCCGCGACGAGGTCGCCCGGGCCATCAACTCCGAGGTCAAGGCGGGCCGCAATTCGCCGCACGGCGGGGTCTTCCTCGACATCGCGTCGCGGCTGCCCGCGGAGGAGATCAAGCGCCGGCTGCCGTCGATGTATCACCAGTTCATGGAGCTGGCCGAGGTCGACATCACCAGGGAGGCGATGGAGGTCGGCCCGACGTGCCATTACGTGATGGGCGGCATCGAGGTCGACCCTGACAGCGGCGCGGCGACCGTGCCGGGGCTGTTCGCGGCGGGTGAGTGCTCCGGCGGCATGCACGGCTCCAACCGGCTCGGCGGCAACTCCCTGTCCGACCTGCTGGTGTTCGGCCGGCGCGCCGGGCTGGGCGCCGCGGACTACGTGCGCGCTGTCGAGCAACGCCCTTCGGTGCGTGAAGACGCCGTGAACGCCGCGGCAAAGCTCGCGTTGGCGCCGTTCGAGGGCCCGTCCAACGGCGCGGCGCCGGAGAACCCGTACACGCTGCAGCTGAACCTGCAGGACACGATGAACGAGCTGGTCGGCATCATCCGCAACGCCGACGAGATCACCGAGGCCATGGGAAAGCTCTCCGACCTGCGCGAGCGGTTCAAGAACCTTCAGGTGGAGGGGCACCGGCAGTTCAACCCCGGCTGGCACCTGGCGATCGATCTGCGCAACATGCTGCTGGTCAGCGAATGTGTCGCCAAGGCCGCACTGGAGCGCACCGAGAGCCGCGGCGGCCATACCCGCGACGATCATCCGTCGATGGACCCCACCTGGCGCGAGACACTGCTGGTCTGCCGCGCCGAGGGTGGCGACGCCGTGGTGCCCGACGTCAGCGTGACGCGGGAGCCACAGGTGCCGATGCGGCCCGACCTGCTGGAGCTGTTCGAGATCTCCGAACTCGAGAAGTACTTCACCGGCGAAGAACTGTCCGACCATCCAGGACGGAGAACGTAGATATGGCGTACAACGCGAGCCTTCGGGTCTGGCGTGGTGACGAGGCCGGCGGTGAGCTGCGGGACTTCACCGTCGAGGTCAATGAGGGTGAGGTGGTGCTCGACATCATCCACCGCCTGCAGCAGACGCAGGTGCCCGACCTGGCGGTGCGCTGGAACTGCAAGGCCGGCAAGTGCGGCTCCTGCTCGGCAGAGGTCAATGGCCGCCCCAGGCTCATGTGCATGACCCGGATGTCGACGTTCGGCGAGGATGAGGTCGTGACCGTCACCCCGCTGCGGACCTTTCCGGTGATCCGCGACCTGGTCACCGATGTGTCGCTCAACTACGAAAAGGCCAGAGAGATCCCGTCGTTTACGCCTCCGAAGGAACTGCAGCCGGGCGAGTACCGGATGATGCAGGAGGACGTCGACCGCTCGCAGGAGTTCCGCAAGTGCATCGAGTGCTTCTTGTGCCAGAACACGTGCCACGTCATCCGCGACCATGAGGAGAACAAGAAGGTCTTCGCCGGCCCGAGGTATCTGATGCGCATCGCCGAACTCGAGATGCACCCGCTGGACACCCTGGACCGCCGCGAGTTGGCGCAGAACAAGGAAGGCCTGGGCTACTGCAACATCACCAAATGCTGCACCGAGGTGTGCCCCGAAAACATCAAGATCACCGACAACGCGTTGATTCCGATGAAGGAGCGGGTGGTCGACCGCAAGTACGACCCGGTGGTGTGGTTGGGCAACAAGCTCTTTCGCCGGTAGTCGCCCGTTGGGGCATTAGGCTCCAAGCCGACGGAAGGTGCTGCGGTGAAAGATGATCGGCGCCACATCCGCGTGGACGGTGATGTCGTTGACCCGCAGGATGACGATCGTGTGGTCCCCGGCCGGGATGAGCTGTTCGATGGTGCTCTCCACCCAGACGCTGGTGCCCTCGATGAAGACCGCGCCGTTCTCGGTGGACACCGTCTGCAAGCCTGCGAATCGGTCGCCGGTGCGGGCGGCCAGCGCCCTGGCGGCGTCGTCATGCGACTCGCCGAGCACGCTGATGCCGAGCCGGGGGCGATCCTTCAGTTTCGGCCATGTGGTTGACGTGTTCTGCACGCAGAACGACACCAGCGGGGGTTCCAGTGACACCGGCACGAACGTGCTCGCAGCAAGGCCGACGCGGGTGCCCTCGATGTCGGCCGCGATCGCGATGACACCGGACGGGAAGTGGCCGAACGCTTCGCGCAGCGACGCCTGCGTCAGCTTGCTGGTGCCCATACTGTCCTCCGGCGATAACCCTACGCGGGAGCCACGGCTCAGCGGTATCTCTGTGCGCTGCCCCCAGCGGGCCGTCACGTCGGCTTGCGTTGGCGCACATGACCGCATCACCAGGGCTGCGTGACTCGGCATCACTCCAGGTCAGCACGCTGAACTCGGCCCTGAGCGCACCCGGCGACACGCGATGTTAATTAGCTCACACAAGTTTTGGAATAAGTTACCGCCGGGTATAGTTCCAAGTGTTACTGGTGGGTAACTTAGACGAAAGTACCCAACCATCAGGCGGCGTTCTCAATGAGGAGGCACAACGTGAGCCACTACAAGAGCAACGTACGGGACGATGCTTTCAACCTGTTCGACGTCTTCGGCGTCGACACCGTGTTCGGTGAGGGCAAGTACAGCGACCTCGACACCGAGACCGCCCGGGAGATGCTGGCCGAGCTGGCGCGGCTGGCCGAGGGCCCGATCGCCGAGTCGTTCGCTGATGCGGACCGCAACCCACCGGTGTTCGACCCGCAGACCCACTCGGTTTCATTGCCCGAGTCCTTCAAGAAGTCAGTGCACGCCGTGCTCGAGGCCGGTTGGGACAAGGTCGGGATCGCCGAGGAGCTCGGCGGCACGCCGATGCCCAGGGCCCTGGTCTGGGCACTGCACGAGATGATCCTGGGCGCCAACCCCGCCGTGTGGATGTACGCCGGCGGCGCTGGTTTCGCCAACATTCTCTACAACCTCGGCACCGAGGAACAGAAGAAGTGGGCTGTCCTCGCCGCCGAGCGCGGCTGGGGCTCCACGATGGTGCTCACCGAGCCCGACGCGGGCTCCGACGTCGGTGCCGCCCGCACCAAGGCCATCAGGCAGGACGACGGCTCCTGGCACATCGACGGCGTCAAGCGCTTCATCACGTCCGGTGACTCCGGCGACCTGTTCGAGAACATCTTCCACCTGGTGCTCGCCCGCCCCGAGGGCGCCGGCCCCGGCACCAAGGGTCTGTCGCTGTTCTTCGTGCCGAAGTTCCTCTTCGACTCCGAGACCGGCGAGATCGGTGAGCGCAACGGCGTTTTCGTCACCAACGTCGAGCACAAGATGGGTCTGAAGGTCTCGGCGACGTGCGAGTTGTCGTTCGGGCAACACGGTGTTCCGGCCAAGGGCTGGTTGGTCGGCGAGGTGCACAACGGCATCGCGCAGATGTTCGAGGTCATCGAGCAGGCTCGCATGATGGTCGGCACCAAGGCGATCGCCACGCTCTCCACGGGTTACCTGAACGCACTGGAGTACGCCAAGACCCGCGTACAGGGTGCGGACTTGACGCAGATGACCAACAAGTCCGCGCCGCGCGTGACGATCACGCACCACCCCGACGTGCGTCGCAGCCTGATGACGCAGAAGGCCTACGCGGAGGGTCTGCGCGCGCTCTACACCTATACCGCCACGTATCAGGACGAGGCGGTGGCCAAGGCGGTCCACGACGTGGACGCCGACCTGGCGGTGCGGGTCAATGACCTGCTTCTGCCGGTGGTCAAGGGTGTCGGGTCCGAGCAGGCCTACGCCAAGCTGACCGAGAGCCTGCAGACCTACGGCGGCTCGGGCTTCTTGCAGGACTACCCGATCGAGCAGTACATCCGCGACTCGAAGATCGACTCGCTGTACGAGGGCACCACCGCCATCCAGGCGCAGGACTTCTTCTTCCGCAAGATCGTCCGCGACCAGGGCGTGGCGCTTGCCCACGTGGCGGCCCAGATTGAGGCCTTCGTCAAGAACGAGTCGGGCAACGGCCGACTGAAGGCCGAGCGTGAGCTGCTGGCCACCGCGTTGGCCGACGTGCAGGGCATGGCCGCATCGCTGACGGGCTACCTGATGGCTGCCCAGGAAGAGCCGGCGAGCCTGTACAAGGTGGGCCTTGGCTCGGTGCGGTTCCTGATGGCGGTCGGCGACCTGCTGATCGGCTGGCTGCTGCAGCGTCAGGCCGCGGTGGCCATCGACAAGCTCGATGCCGGCGCGACCGGCGCGGATCGCGACTTCTACGAGGGCAAGGTGGGTGTGGCGTCGTTCTTCGCGAAGAACTTCCTGCCGCTGCTGACCAGCACCCGCACGGTCATCGACAACCTCGACAACGAGGTGATGGAGCTGCCCGAAGCGGCGTTCTGATCGCCTCGGCGATCCGTCGCGAGCGACGCAAGAGGTGACCGCCGCTGGCCCCCCTCATGCCAGCGGCGGTCAAGCTACCCGGCTCGGGATCACAATCGCGACGTGGATGCCCCGTGTCGACGTCGGGTCGGGGGGTCAGACGGCAACACGGGGCTGCCCGGTTTATCGGTCAATCCGGCGGACCCGTTACACGCTCGCGGCCCGTATCTTGGGTCAGGCTTGCAGGATTGCGGCAACGCCCTGGCCACCAGCGGCGCAGATCGAGATCAAGCCCCGAACGGTGCCCGTGCCCGCTTCCCTCTTCTTCTGCGCCAATTGCTTTGCCAACTGCGCGATGATGCGTCCGCCCGTCGCGGCGAACGGGTGACCCGCCGCGATGGAGGATCCGTTGACGTTGAGCTTGGCCCGGTCGATCGACCCGAGCGCGGCGTCCAGCCCCAGCCGCTCCTTGCAGTACTCCTCGGACTCCCAGGCCTGCAGGTGGCACAGCACCACCGACGCGAACGCCTCGTGGACTTCGTAGAAGTCGAAGTCCTGCAGACTCAGGCCGTTGCGGGCCAGCAGTCGCGGCACCGCGTACGTCGGCGCCATCAGTAGGCCGTCCGCCCCGTTCACGTAGTCGACCGCCGCGGTCTCCGCATCGACGAAGTAGGCCAGCGGCTCGAGTCCGCGCGCGGCGGCCCACTCCTCGCTCGACAGCAGCGCCACGGACGCACCGTCGGTCAGCGGCGTCGAATTGCCCGCGGTCATCGTCGCATCGCCGGCTTTCACGCCGAACACCGGCTTCAGTTTGGCCAGCTTCTCCGCCGACGAATCCGGCCGCAGATTGCTGTCGCGATACAGCCCCAGGAAAGGTGTGACGAGGTCGTCGAAGAACCCGCGGTCGTATGCCGCGGTCATGTTGCGATGGCTCGCCGCCGCCAACTCGTCCTGGTCGACGCGCTTGATCCCCATCTTCTTGGTGGTGATGGCCTGATGCTCGCCCATCGACAGGCCGGTGCGGGGCTCGCTGTTGGCCGGGATCTCGACGCCCAGCGACGCGGGCAGCTTGCCGAGCAGCTTCAACCGGTCGAGGTTGGACTTGGACCGCCGCAGAGATAGCAGCGTCCGGCGCAGGTTGTCGCCGAGCCCGATCGGCGCGTCCGAGGTGGTGTCCACCCCACCGGCCGCGGCGACCCCGTAGCGGCCTGCGGCGATACCGTCGGCCGCCGCGATCGCAGCCTGCAGTCCGGTGCCGCACGCCTGCTGAAGGTCGAACGCCGGCGTGTACGACGACAGCGAGCTGCCCAGCACACATTCGCGCATCAAGTTGAAGTCCCGGCTGTGTTTGAGCACCGCGCCGCCGATCACCGCGCCTAGGCGCTCACCGCTCAGGTTGAAGCGGTCGATCAGGCCCCCCAGGGCGGCGGTGAACATGTCCTTGTTGGACGCTTCCGCGTATGCACCGTCGGATCGGGCAAACGGAATTCGGTTGCCGCCCAGCACCGCTACCCGTTGGCCGGTTCTGCTATTCGCCACGTTGCCTCCACTGCTAGTCCGGATCGGCACCCATATTACCCACTGTTCTTACTCTGGAGTAAGTTCGATTATGACAGCCAGTTCGCGCGACACGAAAGGCAGCTCCGTGGCTTCCGACCTGTACTCGCAAATCGTCAATTCGGCACCCGGCTCGTTCTTGGCCAAGCAGCTTGGCGTACCTCAACCTCCGACACTGCGACGCTACCGCCCCGGCGTTTCGCCCCTGCCGGGGACGCTGCTGATCGGCGGCGACGGCCGCGTCGTCGAACCGCTGCGAAGCGCGTTGGCCGAAGACTACGACGTGGTGTCCAACAACCTCGGCGGACGCTGGGCCGACTCGTTCGGCGGTCTCGTGTTCGACGCGACGGGGATCACCACGCCCGGGGACCTGACCGCGCTGCACGAGTTCTTCACACCCCTGCTTCGCAACCTCGCACCGTCTGGCCGCGTCGCGGTCGTCGGCACCACCCCTGATCAGTCGGGCAGCGTCGACGAGCGGATTGCGCAGCGGGCGCTGGAGGGCTTCACCCGCTCGCTGGCCAAGGAGCTCCGCGCCGGCGCCACCGCACAGCTGGTTTACCTGTCTCCCGATGCGAAGCCTGCCGCGACCGGCCTGGAATCCACGATGCGGTTCATCCTGTCCGGCAAGTCCGCCTACGTCGACGGGCAGGTGTTCTACATCGGCGCCGCCGACGCGACACCGCCGGCCGACTGGGACAAGCCGCTGGACGGTCGGGTCGCGATCGTCACCGGCGCGGCCCGTGGCATCGGCGCGTGCATCGCTGAAGTGTTCGCCCGCGACGGCGCCCGAGTGGTCGCTGTCGACGTCGACTCGGCCGCCGAGCCGCTTGCCGAGCTGGCCACCAGGGTCGGTGGCACCGCGCTGACGCTCGACGTGACCGCAGACGATGCGGTGGACCGGATCGCCGAGCACCTGCGCGGGCACTACGACGGTCGGGCGGACATCCTGGTGAACAACGCCGGCATCACCCGCGACAAACTGTTGGCCAACATGGACGACGCGCGGTGGGGCGCCGTGCTGGCCGTGAACCTTCTCGCACCTAAACGCCTCACCGAAGGTCTGGTCGACAAGGGCTCGATCGGCGATGGTGGCCGGGTGGTGGGCCTGTCCTCGATGGCAGGTATCGCGGGCAACCGTGGTCAAACCAACTACGCCACCACGAAGGCCGGCATGATCGGCCTCACTCAGGCGTTGGCTCCGGTCCTCTACGACAAGGGGATCACGATAAACGCGGTCGCCCCCGGTTTCATCGAGACCAAGATGACGGCCGCGATTCCGCTGGCCACCCGTGAGGTCGGCCGCCGGCTGAATTCGCTGCTGCAGGGCGGCCGGCCGGTCGACGTCGCCGAGACCATCGCCTACTTCGCGAGCCCGGCTTCCAACGCCGTGACCGGCAACGTGATCCGGGTCTGCGGCCAGGCCATGATGGGCGCCTAGGGTGAGCACCGTGACCGAACACTCCCAGCCGAGCGGCCTGCGCAACCTGCTGCGCGCCGCGGCAGGCGCGCTGCCGTTCATCCCGCGCGGCGACGAGCCGCCAGACCGCACCGTCCGCATCGAGGGCCTTGAGATCGACCGGGCGAACGTCGCGGAATATGCCGCTGTCACCGGCTTGCGCTACGGCGATCACGTGCCGCTGACCTATCCGTTCGCGCTGACCTTTCCCATCGTGATGTCGTTGGTGACCAGCTTCGACTTCCCCTTCGCCGCAATGGGTTCGGTGCACACGAAGAACGACATTACCCAGTACAAGCCGATTTGCGTCACCGACACCGTCGACGTCAAGACGCGCGCGGAGAACCTGCGCGAGCACCGCAGGGGTCTGCTGATCGATGTGGTCACCGACGTCTGCGTCGGCAATGACACCGCGTGGCATCAGGTCACGACTTTTCTGCATCAGCAGCGCACCAGCCTCTCCGACGAGCCGAAGCCCGCGCCGCAGAAGCAGCCCAAGCTGCCGCCGCCGAACGGCATTTTGAGCATCACACCTGGACAGATTCGCCGCTACGCGTCGGTAAGCGGCGATCACAACCCGATCCACACCAACCCGATCGCGGCGAGGCTGTTCGGCTTTCCAGCCGTGATAGCCCACGGAATGTTCAGCGCCGCTGCGGTTTTGGCGAACATCGAGGGCCAACTTCCCGACGCCGTCCGGTATTCGGTGCGGTTCGGTAAACCGGTGCTGCTGCCCGCCAGGGTTGGCCTCTACGTTGAGAGGGACGCCAAGGGTTGGGAGCTGGCACTGCGCAATCCGTCGAAGGGGTACCCCTATCTGACGGGGAAGGTCAGCGCGCTGTAGGCCGGTGCCGCGATCGCCACATGCGAATCGACGACACGCGACTACTCTTGCACGAGTAGTCGCGTGAGGCAAGACAATGGCCGCGCCCGTCGCGTTAACGCGCCCGTGTGATTACCGCGAGCCCGCCGCCATCCTCGGGCCGGCGCCGTGGTCCTTCGCGCTGTCGCTGGGCTTGCCCTTCAGGCCGCGCCAGGTGAGGTTGATCATCAATTCGGCCGCGTCGTCCACATCGATGTCGCCGGTGCTCACACGCGTCGCGATCGCCTCGCCGGCGCCGACGAGCGCCACGGCGGTCATGTTGAAGTCGGTACCCGGCTCGGGGTTCCGGGTTCCGGACTCCAACAACCTGGCCACCATGTCGATGACCTGCTCCCGGCCCTCGCGGACCTGCTGGAAGAATATCTGCGAGCTGGTGGCCTGCTGGTACAGCACTATCCACGACGCCCGGTTCTCGTCGATGTGCCGAAAAAACGACAGAATTGTGTTGCGCAGTAGATCTTTCGGACTCTGCTCCACGTTGATGTCCGCGCGCACTGCGTCGATGAACCGGCCCATCTCCCTGGTCAGGCACGCGCCGAACAACTCCTCCTTGGAACCGTAGTACAGGTAGAGCATCGGTTTGGAGATCTGCGCCTCGGCCGCGATCGCGTCCATCGACGTCTCGTGATATCCCTTCAGCGAGAACATCTGTACCGCGGCGTCGAGCATCTGCTGTTCACGGACGGCGCGCGGCAACCGCTTGGTCCCACCTGCCATTCGTGAACCTTCCGTCGACGTCCTTACTCAAGAGTAAGCAATGGCGCGCCCGTCAACGACCGCAACGTGGATTTGGCCCTTTCGCTGCGGCCATCCGCAGCACCGAGGCGTCGACGTTGGTCATGCTCAATTCGCCGCCGGCCACCGCCGACTCCAGCCGGTCGAGCACCGCGGGCACCTCGGTGGTGGTGACCCACAGCGCGGTGTCGGCGCCGGCCTGCAGGGCCTCCAACACCGCCTCGGCGACGCCGAGGCGGTCGCTGATCGCCTTCATGCTGGACAGGTCGTCGGTGAACACCGGCCCGTCGAACGGTGGGCCACCGTATCCGGTTCCGTTGCGCAGCAGGCCCACGGCGTCCGGGCTCAGGCTGGCGGGATCGCTGCCCGTCAAACCCGGTACCTGCAGGTGCCCGATCATCACGCCCACCGGGGCCTGCGTCACCAGCGTCCGGTACGGCACGAGGTCCACGTCCTGCAGGTCCGCCAGCGGTGGTGTCACGACGCCGCCGGCGTGCGAGTCGCCGGACCCGCGCCCGTGTCCCGGGAAGTGTTTGAGCACCGGCAGCAGCCCGGCGTCGCGCAGCCCGTGGGCGTACGCGCCGGCGTAGGTCGTGACCATCGCCGGGTCGGCGGAAAACGACCGGTCCCCGATCACCGTGTCGGCGGGGGCGTCGGTGACGTCGACCACCGGCGCCAAATCGATGGTGATGCCGAGGTTGCGCATCCTGCGGCCGCGGTCCAGCGCAAGCTGGTAGACCTGATCCGGTGTCTGGGTCTGGGCCAGCACCCGGGCCGACGGCGACGAGCCGATCAGCGACGACAACCGCGACACCCGGCCGCCCTCCTCGTCGACGCTGACGGCCAGCGCCAGCGGCCCGGCCGATCCGGCGATGTCGGGAAGCGACCCGTCGGTCAGCATCGACAAATCGGTCCAGCTGCCGATGAAGATTCCACCGACGTGCTGGTTGGCCACCACGGCGCGCGCGTCGGCGGCGCCGGTCACCCCGACCATCAGCAGCTGCGCGAGCTTGTCGCGGGTCGACATCGACGCCAACAATGCCGAACCCTCGCCGCAGCTCGGCAGTTGGTTCACCGCGGTCGACGGGGCGGCGGGGGCAGGTGGTGGGGACGCCGCAGCGGGCCGCCCGCTCGCAGGCGAGCACGCCAGGACTAACGCCGGCAGCGCGAGGATGGCCGCGATACTGCGTGGGAACGGCATCGTGATCTCCCGTCGCTTCGCTCGCCCCGGAAAGGCCATGCTGTCATGCCCGGGTTGTGGTCGACGGCACCGCCCCGTCGCGACCGGGCGGATTACGTTCATCAACTGCGGGTACAACGGGCACATGAGGATCGGAGTGGTGTACCCGCAGACGGAGCTCGGCGGCGACGCCGGAGCGGTGCGCGCCTACGGCGAGCGCGTGGAGGAACTCGGATACACGCACGTGCTGGCCTACGACCACGTCGTCGGCGCGGACCCCGCGGTGTACAAGGGCTGGAACGGGCCGTACGACATCAACACGACCTTCCACGAACCGTTCGTTATGTTCGGCTACCTCGCCGCGGTGACCACTTCAACCGAGCTCGTCACCGGTGTCATCATCCTGCCGCAGCGCCAGGCCGTGCTGGTGGCCAAGCAAGCGACCGAGGTGGATCTGCTCAGCGGTGGGAGACTTCGCCTGGGAGTCGGGGTGGGTTGGAATCCGGTGGAGTACGAGGCCCTCGGTGAGGATTTCACGACCCGGGGCAAGCGCTCAGAAGAGCAGGTCGAGTTGATGCGCATGCTCTGGACGCAACGATCGGTCACCTACCAGGGCACGTATCACCGCGTCACCGGTGCGGGGCTGGCGCCGCTGCCGATCCAGCGGCCGATACCGGTGTGGTTCGGCGCGCAATCCCCGCGGGCCTATCGACGGGCCGGGCGCCTCGGTGACGGCTGGTTCCCGCAGATGCAACCCGGTCCGCAGCTCGAGGACGCGCGTCGTATCGTCTCGGAGGCGGCCACCGAAGCCGGCCGGGACCCCGCGGCCCTCGGCATGGACGGCCGCATCGGCTGGAGCCGTGATGCCGAGGAGATGGCCGAGGCGCTACAGGGTTGGGTCGACGCCGGAGCCACCCACGTGTCGATCAACACCATGGGCGCAGGTTTGACATCGGTCGACGATCACCTCGACGCCCTCACCTCGGCTGCCGAGGTTGCGAAAGCTTTTAGCTGATAACGTGATTCGGTGAGTTCCTGATGTCGGTCCTGGTCGCCTTCTCCGTCACGCCACTTGGTGTCGGCGAGAGTGTCGGTGAGATCGTTGCCGAAGCGGTGAGAGTCGTCCGGGACTCGGGTCTGCCCAACAAGACTGATTCGATGTTCACCGAGATCGAAGGCGACACGTGGGACGAGGTGATGACCGTCGTGCGACAGGCCGTGCAAGCCGTTGCCGCCCGCGCCCCACGCGTCAGCACGGTCATCAAGGTCGACTGGCGGCCCGGTGCTACCGCGGCGATGACGCGCAAAGTTGAGGCGGTGGAGGACTACCTTTCCACCTCAACCGCGCATCACAAGCCCGGCAGTTGAAACGCGTTCGCGAAGTCGCCGTTTGCGAACGACGTCATCATCGACGGGCAGTACATGGATATGGCGATGCTGGTGAATAACCCCGCCATGTTCGCCGATAGGCCGTTCTGCCCCGACATGTTCGACGCGACGGTTGCGAAGTTCCCGCCCGGCTGGGCGAGCATCGGACAAATCGACTGGCCCAGTGAAACGGCGGTCCCTGGGTCGTTGTAGGGAACGCCGGCGTTGTTGAGCGCGTTGAGGAAGGCGTCCTGGATCGGGTCCGCGTGCGCGGGCGCCACCGACGTTGCGACGGCGGTGATGACACCGACGGACACCAGTAACGGAGCCGCGATCGCGCGACCCGATCCGGGCTGAAGCCATTTGCGCCTGGCGGTCTGGGCGGTCATGTCGGACTCCTCAATATCGGCGGCGCAGGAATAACACAGGAATAACATCTGTTAACTCCCAGAACACTGCTCGACAACAGTCACATTTGCAACACGAACGCGTCACTCTTCGCACTCTATGCGTTTCCTTCCGGGTTGCTGTGCGGCCCCGATGCCACGCTTGTGGGTTTTGCCTGGTTACCGCGGTTGTGCTCCGGCTGTAACGGGCACGATGTGCGACCGGCGGGAGCAATCGCCTACCGTGAAGTCTTTACCGAGATGGTGGGGGCGCGCAACGGTGGATCAGACGGTAACGGCGAACGTGCAACCGAATGTCGAACCCGGCGGGAGTGTTTCCCGCCGGGTTCGACGTGTCGGACCGGCCGCATTGGTGGTCGCTTTCCTGCTCTACGTTGCGGCGTATCTGGCCATCGGAAGCCCTCCAGGTCGACCTGTCGGTGTACCGATTCGGGGCAGCGCGGGTCCTGCACGGGCTCGACCTGTATTCGGTCGGTTACACCGGCAAGCCCGATGAGTTGCTGTTCATTTACCCGCCGTTCGCGGCACTTTTCTTCATCCCGTTGACGAGCACTCGATCGACATCCTCTCGCTGCTCGCGATCTGCGCCTTGCTGACCTACGTCGTGCAGCGGAGCCTGAAGTGCCTGGGATTCAACGCCGCTCGCGGCCTGTGGAGCTTGACCGCTCTTCTGGTCGCGGTATGTGCCTGGCTCGAGCCCGTCAGGCTGACGGCCCGGCTCGGGCAAATCAACCTGATGCTTCTCGCTGTCGTGGTTGCCGATCTGCTGGGTCTCGGCAAGCGCAAGTGGGCCGGTGCCGGCATCGGGGGATAGTGGCCGGGATCAAACTCACCCCGGCAATCTTCATCGTCTTCCTGGTGCTGATCGGACGTGTGCGCGCCGCGGTCGTTGCGGCGGCGACACTTCTCGCCACCGTCGTCCTCGGATTTGCTTTTCTTCCCGGTTCTCGCGATAGCAGTCGTGGGGATGGCTTCGACCGCGGTGTCGCCGTTCAGCTGGAGTCACCACTGGGTGTGGTTCGTCCCCCTCGTTGCCCACCTCGGCTACCGCGCTTGCGTACTGCGTTCGGCGTTGTCCGCGTGGGCGATGCGGCTCCTGGGCGCACTGTGCGGCGCCTGGTTCGTCGCGTTTCCGGGCGGCACGCCGCAAGCCGGCGTGCTGTCGCTGCGGCCGGGCGGCATGTGGAATGAAATCATCCCCGCCACGTATGTTTTCGTCTTCGTGGCAGTCTGCGCTGGCACCGCGGTCTGGTTGTTGCGGACCGGCACAGCTCGGCCGCCGGCGCCGGGAAACGCGCCCCGCCGAGCAGCCGAACCGGTTGGCGTCGAAGCGCTTTAGTTCTAGGTCATTGATTCTTGGATGCCAGACCGCCGGGGGCGCGGGCGATGGCGCGCTGGATCGCGTCGGCGAGTGCGAGCGCCGTCTCTTCGGTGAGTTCGAGCGCAACGCGTGCCGACGGGCCGATCTGCGGGTTGAGCACGTCGATGTTCACGGTGTGCCCGTAGGGGGCGTGCACCGGATGATCGACGTACACCGTCGCCTGCGTGGCGGCGAACCAACCCGTTGCGCCCTTACCGCTGCCGTCCAGCTCGATCTTTTCCGTCAGATAGGTGCACACGATCAGCCCTCCAGGTACTTCCCGA
>NZ_DATFYW010000110.1:0-15134 GCF_035314905.1 Mycobacterium sp. | reverse complement strand
TCAGCAGCCGGTGAGGCGCTTGGCCAGGTAGTCACGCACCCCGTCGAGCGCGATGCGTTCCTGCGTCATCACATCGCGCTCGCGCACCGTCACGGCCTGATCCTGCAGCGTCTCGAAGTCCACGGTCACGCAGAACGGCGTGCCGATCTCGTCCTGACGCCGGTAGCGGCGCCCGATCGCGCCGGCGTCGTCGAACTCGACGTTCCAGCACCGCCGCAACTCGGCGGCCAGGTCACGGGCCTTCGGGCTCAGGTCGGCGTGCCGCGACAGCGGCAGCACGGCCGCCTTGACCGGCGCCAGCCGCGGGTCAAGGCGCAGCACCGTGCGTTTCTCCATGGCGCCCTTGGCATTCGGCGCCTCGTCCTCGGTGTACGCGTCGATCAGAAACGCCATGAACGACCGCGTCAGCCCCGCGGCCGGCTCGACCACATACGGGACGTAGCGGGTGTCGGTGCCCTGGTCGTAGAACGACAGGTCGACCCCGGAGTGCTTCGAGTGCGTCGACAGGTCGAAGTCGGTGCGGTTGGCCACACCCTCCAGCTCACCCCACGGGTTGGTCTGGAAGCCGAACTTGTACTCGATGTCCACCGTGCGGTCGGAGTAGTGCGACAGCTTGTCCTTCGGGTGTTCGAACAGCCGCAGGTTGTCCCGGTTGATACCAAGGTCGATGTACCACTGCAGCCGGGTGTCGATCCAGTACTGGTGCCACTGCGGCGCGGTCGACGGCTCGACGAAGTACTCCATCTCCATCTGCTCGAACTCGCGGGTGCGGAAGATGAAGTTGCCGGGGGTGATCTCGTTGCGGAAGCTCTTGCCGATCTGGCCGATGCCAAACGGCGGCTTCTTGCGCGACGTCGTGACCACGTTGGCGAAGTTCACGAAGATGCCCTGCGCGGTCTCGGGCCGCAGATAGTGCAGCCCCTCCTCGGTCTCGATCGGGCCGAGGTAGGTCTTGAGCATCATGTTGAACTCGCGGGGCTCCGTCCACCGGCCCGGCTCGCCGGTGTCGGGGTCGCGGATGTCGGCCAGCCCGTTGGGCGGCGGGTGGCCGTGCTTGGCCTCGTAGGCCTCGATGAGATGGTCTGCGCGGTAACGCTTGTGGGTGATCAGCGACTCGACCAGCGGGTCATGGAAGACCTCGACGTGCCCGGAGGCCGCCCACACCTCGCGGGGCAGGATGATCGACGAGTCGATGCCGACGACGTCGTCGCGGCCGGTGACCACCGCCTGCCACCACTGCCGCTTGATGTTCTCCTTGAGCTCGACACCGAAGGGCCCGTAGTCCCACGCCGACTTCGTGCCGCCGTAGATCTCGCCGGACGGGAACACGAACCCGCGCCGCTTGGCCAGGTTGACGACGGTGTCGATGATGGACGCCACGAGGGCTTTGTCTCCTGTTGTGTCGGGTTGGTGCGGTCGTTCGGTCGTCGGGTCGGCGTCGGGTCGGCGTTGGGTCGGCGTCGGGTCGGCGTCGGTCGGCGTCGGTCGGCGGGACCAGCCATACAGCCTAGCGATGCGTTGACATGCGTGATCACGCATGTATGGTGGGACATCGGAATGGAAACCATTTTCAGCAATGGGTTGGCGCACCGCCACGGCGGCGAGCCGCCGGCGCTGCCGACGCGGGATGTGCTGGACACCGCCGGTGACCTGCTGCGCGCGCTTGCCGCGCCGGTGCGGATCGCGATCGTGCTGCAGCTGCGGGAATCCGCGCGCTGCGTGCACGAGATCGTCGACGCGCTGGGCGCGCCGCAGCCGCTGGTCAGCCAGCACCTGCGGATCCTGAAGGCCGCGGGCGTCGTCGCCGGGGAACGATCGGGCCGCGAGGTGCTCTACCGCCTGGTCGACCACCATCTGGCGGACATCGTCGCGGCCGCGGTCACCCACGCCGGGGAGGAGCCGACGTGACCGCGGCAACGCCCCGCTCCACGCGCCAGCGCGCCGCGATCACCGCGCTGCTGGACAACCTCGACGAATTCCGTTCCGCCCAGGAGATTCACGACGAACTGCGCCGCCGCGGCGAGGCGATCGGGCTGACCACGGTGTACCGGACACTGCAGCAGATGTCGGCCACCGGTGCGGTCGACACGTTGCGCGCCGACACCGGCGAGTCGGTGTACCGGCGGTGCTCGGAGAACCACCACCACCACCTGGTGTGCCGGGCCTGCGGCTTCACCGTGGAGATCGAGGGCGGCGACGTCGAGGCCTGGGCCGCCGAAGTCGCCAAGACACACGGCTTTTCCGAGGCCAGCCACACGATCGAGATCTTCGGCACGTGCGCCGCCTGCGCGGGCGATCGGCCGCTGTCGCGAGCGGAACGCAAGGCCTAGCCGGTCAACCCGCGGCGCACGTCCGCGCCCGTACTGAGCACCATCAGGATCAGCGTGCGCAGCGCGTCGTCGGTGAGCCCGTTGCCGGGGAAGTTGTAGCGCAGCAGCACCTCGCCGACGCGTTTGTCTTCCACGAGCGCGACCGTGCCCAGCATCGTGGCGCGGGCATATTCGGCGATCTTGGCCCGAATTCGCCTGTCCACCGGGATATCCCACGCCAGGATCTGCGACAGCGACACCAGGTCGAGGTCGTCGGCGACGCTCACCACGCGCAGCGACGCCAACGTGCCGTCATGGCGGACCGTCAGCGCGCCGTCGTCCTCTTCGGCGATCGCGACAAGGCCCTCGAGCGCCGCCCTCAGACGACGCTGCAGCTCCGGCCGGGCCACCTGATCCCGCCCGGTGCCTAGTGCCCGCCGAATCTGCGGTTGCGGTCCGCGTATTGCAGGCACGCGTCCCACAGGTCGCGGCGGTCGTAGTCCGGCCACAGCTTGTCCTGGAACACGTACTCGGCGTAGGCCGACTGCCACAGCAGGAAGTTGCTCGCCCGCTGCTCCCCGGAGGTGCGGATGAACAGGTCCACGTCGGGTATGTCGGGGCGCTGCAGGTGCTCGGCGACCGTCTCCTCGCTGATCCGGTCCGGGTCCAGCCGGCCGGCGGCCACCTCCTGCCCGATTTTGCGGGCAGCCTCCGCGATTTCGGTGCGACCGCCGTAGTTGACGCAGTAGTTGACGGTGATCACGTCGTTGTCGAACGTCATCTCCTCGGCGATCTCGAACTCCTTGATCACGCTGCGCCACATCCGGGGCCGTGAACCGACCCAGCGCATGTTCACGCCCATCTGATCGAGCACGACGCGGCGCCGCCGCACCACGTCACGGTTGAAGCCCATCAGGAAGCGGACCTCCTCGGTGCTGCGTTTCCAGTTCTCCGTCGAGAACGCGTAAACGGACAGCGACTTGATGCCCAGTTCGATGGCGCCGCAGGTGATATCGATGAGCACCGCCTCGCCCATCTTGTGACCCTCGGTGCGGTTCAGGCCGCGCTGGGTCGCCCAGCGGCCGTTTCCGTCCATGACGATGGCCACGTGATTGGGCATCTGCTCGGCGGGAATCCGAGGCGCGGCGGCCTTGGAAACGTGCTGCGGCGGCCGGCGCGGACCACCGTCGGGGGCGGGCGGCAACTCCGGGAAGTGAACCGGCCACGTCGACTTGTCCGGGAAGACCGGGTAGTCGTCGGGCGGCGGCGCCAGTTGCGGGAACGGTGCGGCGTCCCTGCGGTCAGCTTCCCGCAGCAAGCTGCTCACCCGGTTCCTCGCCATGGGCTTCATCCTGCCTGACCAGCGCCAGTTGATGGTCGGCGGCCGCGGGTTCGACCCGCTGGACGCGTTCCACCAGCGGCAATGTACGCAACTGACGTTCGAGGTGCCACTGCAGGTGCGCGGCCACCAGGCCGCTGGCCTGGCTGCGGTGCGACTGCGGTGCGGCCTGCGCGAACTCCCAGTCGCCGTCGTGCAGCGCCGACATCAGCTCCAGCACACCCTGGGGCGGGGTGGCCGATCCCGCGGGCCTGCAGTGCACGCACACGCTGCCGCCCGCCCCGACGTGAAACGCCCGGTGCGGGCCCGGGGCCGCGCAGCGGGCGCACCCGGCGAGGGCCGGCGCCCAGCCGGCGATCCCCATCGCGCGCAGCAGATACGCGTCGAGCACCAGTTCGCCGGGACGGTGGCCGTCGGCCACCGCGCGCAGCGCCGCGACGGTGAGCCGGTGCAGCGCCGGAACCGGGGCGCGTTCCTCACCGGCCAGGCGCTCGGCGGTCTCCAGCACCGCGCACGCGCAGGTGTAGCGGCCGTAGTCGCTGACGATGTCGGTGGCGAACGCGTCGATGGCCGCAACCTGCGTGACGATGTCCAGGTTCCGGCCGGGATGCAGCTGAACGTCGATGTGGGCGAACGGCTCCAGCCGGGCACCGAACCTGCTGCGGGTTCGCCGCACACCCTTGGCCACCGCGCGCACCAACCCGTGCTCACGGGTGAGCAGGGTGACGATCCGGTCGGCCTCGCCGAGCTTGTGCTGGCGCAGCACCACCGCCCGGTCCCGGTACAGCCGCATTGGCCCAGTTTGGCACTGCATTCGGATAAAACCGGTACGCGGGGCCGATTAACCTCGCAGCCATGGCGGCGTTTCCGGCGCGGTTCCCCACCCTGGCCGGCCAGCTCTACCAGCTGGCCACCGGCAGCGTGAGTTCCGACGAGCTGGTGCGACGCTCACTGCATGCGATCACCGCCAGCCAGTCCACGCTCAACGCGTTCCGGGTGGTGCTCACCGAGCAGGCGCTCGCCGACGCCGCCGAAGCCGACCGCCGCCGCGCCAACGGCGATCAGGCGCCGCTGCTCGGGGTGCCGATCGCGGTCAAGGACGACGTCGACGTCGCCGGTGTGCCCACCGCGTTCGGCACCGACGGCCACGTCCGGCCCGCGACGCACGACGCCGAGGTGGTGCGCCGGCTGCGGGCGGCGGGCGCCGTGATCGTCGGCAAGACCAACACCTGTGAGTTCGGGCAGTGGCCGTTCACCAGCGGTCCAGGCTTCGGCCACACCCGAAACCCGTGGTCGCGCAAGCACAGCCCGGGCGGGTCGTCGGGCGGCAGCGCGGCGGCCGTGGCCGCCGGGCTCGTCGCCGCGGCGATCGGCTCCGACGCCGCCGGCAGCATCCGCGTCCCCGCGGCGTGGACGCATCTGGTCGGGATCAAGCCGCAGCGGGGCCGCATCTCCACCTGGCCGCTGCGCGAGGCGTTCAACGGCATCACCTCCTACGGGGTGCTGGCCCGCACGGTCACCGACGCCGCGCTGCTGCTCGACGCGGCCTCGGGCAACGTCAGCGGCGACCTGCACACGCCGCCGCCGGTGCGGGTGTCCGCGCATGTCGGCGTCGCGCCGGGGCCGCTGAAAATCGCGATGTCGCTGCGGTTTCCGTTCACCGGATTCCGGGCACGGCTGCACCCCGAAATCCTCGCCGCGATGCAACGCGTCGCCGGGCAACTGGAGTCGGCCGGCCACACCATCATGGAGGGCGACCCGAACTACGGCCTGCGGTTGTCGCTGAGCTTTCTGGCCCGCTCGACCTCCGGGCTGCTGGACTGGTCGGAACGGGTCGGCGACGGCGTGGTCCTCGACCGGCGCACGAGGGCCAACATGCGCCTGGGCCGGCTGCTGTCGGAGCACGCTTTGAGACGGGCCCGGCGTGCCGAGGCCGCCGCCCAGCGCCGCATGGGCTCGATCTTCGACACCGTGGACGTGGTGCTGGCCCCGACCACCGCGCAACCGCCGCCGCTGGCGCACGCGTTCGACAACCTGGGCGGGCTGGGCACCAATCGGGCGATGATCGCCGGCTGCCCGGTGTGCTGGCCGTGGAACGTGGTGGGCTGGCCGTCGATCAACGTGCCGGCCGGCTTCACCGCCGACGGCCTGCCGATCGGCGTGCAGCTGATGGGCCCGGCTTGCAGCGAGCCGCTGCTGGTGTCGCTGGCCGCGGAGCTGGAGGCTGTCAGCGGCTGGGCGGCGCGGCAGCCCGACGTGTGGTGGAACACGCCGCTGTTGCGGGAGCGGTCGGCGGGCGTGAGTTAGTCGGCGGGCGCGAGTTAAAAGCCGAGCCGGCCAAGCTGTTTGGGGTCGCGCTGCCAGTTCTTGGCGATCTTGACGCGCAGATCCAGGTAGACCCTGGTGCCGAGCAGCTTCTCGATCTGGGTGCGGGCCGCGGTGCCGACCTCACGCAACCGGGCGCCGCCCTTGCCGATGACGATGCCCTTCTGGCTGGGCCGCTCCACGTAGAGGATCGCGTGCACGTCGATCAGGTCGTCGCGCCCCTCGCGCGGAGCGACCTCGTCGATCACGACGGCCAGCGAATGCGGCAGCTCGTCGCGCACGCCCTCCAGTGCGGCCTCGCGAATCAGCTCGGCCATCAGGACTTCCTCCGGTTCGTCGGTGAGCTCGCCGTCGGGGTAGAACGCCGGGCCCGGCGGCAACCTGGCGGAGAGCACGTCGATCAGGGTGTCGACGTTGTCGCCGCGGGTCGCCGACACCGGCACGATGTCGGCGGCGGTGGGGCCGTCTTCGCCGCTCACCAGCTCGCCGACCGCGGCGAGTTGGCTCGCCAGTTTGTCCCTGGACACCTTGTCGATCTTGGTGACGACGACGACCAGCGTGGTGTTCGGCGCCATCGTGCGGATCTGCTGGCAGATCCACCGGTCCCCCGGCCCTATTCCCTCGTCGGCCGGGATGCACAGGCCGATCACGTCGACCTCGGAGTAGGTGGCGCGCACCAGGTCGTTGAGCCGCTGGCCCAGCAGCGTGCGGGGCCGGTGCAGGCCGGGCGTGTCGACGATGACGAGCTGAAAGTCGTCGCGGTGCACGATGCCCCGGATCGTGTGCCTGGTGGTCTGCGGCCTGCTGGACGTGATCGCCACCTTCGCGCCGACCAGCGCGTTCATCAGCGTCGACTTGCCGGTGTTCGGCCGGCCGACGAAACACACGAATCCCGAACGGAAGCCTGCGACCTCGGCCACGACGCTACGTCGCCGAGCTCGCCGAGCGTGAACACAGTGCGAAAATCGGCGTGATTTTTCGCAGAGGTTTCACGCTCGGCGCTGTCATGGCAGGACCTCTCCGGTTCGGTCGGTGACGATGATCGCGGCGTCCGGCGACAGTTCACGCACCGCGGCGACGCCGGCGTCGTCCGCCGGCCCGCCGAGCAGCACCGCGGCCTCGAGCGCGGTCGCGCCGCTGGACACCGCCGCGGCGACGGCGGCCTGCAACGCCGTCAGGCGCAGCGACGACAGGGCCACCGGCGCACCGGCATACGTGCGGCCGTCGGCGTCGCGCACCGCCGCACCGCTGGCCGCGTCGGCCCGGCCCATCGCGCCGCGGGCGAGCACCACGAGCTTGGCGTCTTCGGTGTCGAGCCGGTCAGTCACCGTGGCTGTCCTCCTCGGGTCCGGCGGGGTCGACGAGCACGGTCCCGACCCGCACCCGGCCGCGCTGATCCTCACCGCCCTCGGCGCGCAGCCGCAGCCCGTGCGAAACCACCTCGGCGCCGGGCAGCGGCACGCGGCCGAGTTCCAGCGCCAGCAGGCCGCCGACGGTGTCGACGTCGAGATCCTCTTCGAACTCCACATCGTAGAGCTCGCCGAGGTCCTCGATCGGCAGCCGTGCGGACACCCGAAACTTCTTGTCGGGCAGCTCCTCGATCGGCGCGACCTCATCGGTGTCGTACTCGTCGGCGATCTCGCCGACGATCTCCTCCAGCACGTCCTCGATCGTCACCAGCCCCGCGGTGGCCCCGTATTCGTCGACCAGCAGCGCCATGTGGTTGCGGTCGCGCTGCATCTCGCGCAGCAGCTCGTCAAGCGCCTTGGAGTCGGGCACGAACACCGCCGGACGCATCACCTCGGCGACCTTCGTGTCGCGTCCCCCATTGTTGGAGTAATACGTCTGCTGCACAAGGTCTTTCAAATACACCACGCCGACGATGTCGTCGACGTTCTCGCCGATCACCGGGATGCGGGAGTGCCCGCTGCGCACCGCCAGCGACGTGGCCTGGCCCGCCGATTTGTCCGACTCGATCCACACCATCTCGGTGCGCGGCACCATCACCTCGCGGGCAGGCGTGTCGCCGAGCTCGAAGACGGACTGGATCATCCGGCGCTCGTCGGCGGCCACCACGCCGCGCTGCTGGGCGAGGTCGACGACCTCCCGCAGTTCGATCTCGGAGGCGAACGGCCCGTTGCGGAAGCCGCGCCCCGGTGTCAGCGCGTTGCCGATGAGCACCAGAAGGCGGCTGATCGGCGCGAGCAGCACCGAAATCATCTGCAGCGGAACCGCCGACGCCAGCGCGATCGGATAGGCGTGCTGGCGGCCGATGGTCCGGGGCCCGACACCCATGACCACGAAGCTGACCACGACCATGATCGCCGCGGCGACAACCAGACCCCACTTCAGGCCCAGATCCTCGTAGAGGTAGGCCACCAGCATCACCGTCGCGGCCACCTCGCAGGTAATGCGCAGCAGCACGATCAGGTTGATGTAGCGCGGCCGCTCGGCGATGACCCGGGCCAGCCGCGTGGCGCCGGGGCGTTCGTCGCGGATCATCTCCTCGACCCGGGCCATCGACACCGTCGAAATCGCGGCGTCGATGGCCGCGAACAATCCGCCCAGGCCGATCAACACGATCGCGCCGACGAGCGGACCGATGCCAGTCACGGTTGGTCGAAATGCCTTGACTTGTCGAGCAGCCGCCGGTCTTTCTCGCTCTGGCGGTCCTTGTGGTAGGCCTGCACCTGGTCGGCGACCCACTCCTCGAGAAGCCGGCGCTGCAGCGCGAACATCTCCTTCTCCTCGGCGGGTTCGGCATGGTCGTAGCCCAGCAGGTGCAGCACGCCGTGGATGGTCAGCAGGGCCAGCTCATGGCCGAGGCTGTGCCCCGCCGCGGCGGCCTGCCCGGCCGCGAACTCCGGGCACAGCACGATGTCGCCGAGCACCGAGGGCCCGGGCTCGGGCGCGTCGGGGCGCCCGCCGGGCTCCAGCTCGTCCATCGGGAAGCTCATCACGTCCGTCGGGCCCGGCAGGTCCATCCAGCGCATGTGCAGGTCGGCCATCGCCGCCTTGTCCAGCAGGACCATCGACAGCTCGGCGGCCGGGTGCACGTTCATCTTGTCGATGACAAACCGCGCGACGCTGATCAGCTCGGCCTCGGAGACGTCGAGGCCGGACTCGTTCGACACCTCGATGCTCATGCGGCGACCGTCATCGGGTCCGGTGGGAGCGGGCGCCCGAGGCCCGTCGCTGGGCGCGGTTCATCGCCAGCGGCGCTTCCTCGGCGCGGGCGTAGGCGTCGACGATCTCGGACACCAGCCGGTGGCGCACCACGTCGGCGCTGTTGAGTTCCGCGACGTGGATGTCGTCGATGCCGTCGAGGACGTCGACCGCGGCGCGCAACCCCGACGTCGCCCCGCCGGGCAGGTCCACCTGGGTGACGTCGCCGGTGACCACGATCTTGGAGCCGAAACCCAGCCGGGTCAAAAACATCTTCATCTGCTCGGCGGTGGTGTTCTGCGCCTCGTCGAGGATGATGAACGCGTCATTGAGCGTGCGTCCACGCATGTATGCCAGCGGCGCCACCTCGATCACCCCGGCGCTCATCAGCTTCGGGATCAACTCGGCGTCCATCATGTCGTGCAACGCGTCGTAGAGCGGGCGCAGGTACGGGTCGATCTTCTCGCTCAGCGTGCCGGGCAGAAAGCCAAGGCGCTCACCGGCTTCCACCGCCGGACGGGTCAGGATGATGCGGGTGACCTGCTTGGTCTGAAGTGCGTTGACCGCCTTGGCCATCGCCAGATACGTCTTGCCGGTGCCCGCGGGTCCGATGCTGAACACGACCGTGTTGGCGTCGATCGCGTCGACGTAGCGCTTCTGGTTGAGCGTCTTGGGCCGAATCGTCTTGCCGCGCCGCGACAGAATGTCCAGCGAGAGCACCTCCGCCGGCGATTCGTTGCTGCTGCCGGTCAGCATGGCGATGCTGTGGCGGACGACCTCGGGGGTCAGCGCCTGGCCACCCGACACCAACGCGATCAATTCGGTGACCACCCGTTCTGCCAGCGCGACGTCGGCCGGGCTGCCCGACAAGGTGAGGGTGTTGCCGCGCGCGTGCAGATCCGCGGCCAGGGTGCGTTCGAGCGCCCGCAGGTTCTCGTCGGCGGAGCCGAGCAGGCCCACGATGAGGTCGGGCGGAACATCAATGCTGCTCCGTACGGTGGGGGTCGATGTCGGGGCAGCGGTTGTTTCGCGGGGCGTCACGTGGTTTCTGTTGCCTGCTTTCTCCGGTGGCGGGCGTGCTGGAACTGCCACCAGTCTACCGCCGCAGGCCAGAGGCCCCAAGCGGCTAGCCCCAGCGCGGGGTGAGCACGCCGAGCGCGCCGAGGGCGACCGCCGCGGCGGTGGAGGTGCGCAGAATCGCCGGGCCCAGCCGGACCGGGACCGCCCCGGCGCCGGTCAGCGCCTCGATCTCGTCCTCGGCGATGCCGCCCTCCGGCCCGACCAGCAACGAGATCGAATCAGCCTGCGTGACGAGGTCTTTCGACAGGACCCCGGCGGCCTGGGCGTGCAGGGTCAGCACGGCCGCCCCGGCGGCGACGTCATCGGCCACCCGACGGGCGAGCTCGGCCGTCGACAGCGGCCCGGTGACCCCGGGGATGTGCGGCCGGCGCGACTGCCGCGCGGCCGACCGCGCGACGGCGCGCCACCGGCGCAGGCCCTTGCCGGCCCGCTCGCCGTCCCAGCGCGCCACGCAGCGCGACGCCTGCCAGGCGACGAACGCATCGGCGCCGGCCTCGGTGGCCAATTCGATCGCCAGCTCCGATCTTTCGGATTTCGGCAGCGCCTGCACGACGGTGACCGCCGGCGCGGGCAGGGACACGGTCCAACGCTTCAGCACGCGCGCCCGCAGCCCGCGACGGTCGGCGCCCTCAACCTCGCACCAGGCCAGCTGCCCAGCGCCGTCGCCCAGCATGAGCCGTTCACCGGGCCGGATGCGGCGCACGGTCGCCGCGTGGAACCCCTCGTCGCCGACCACGCCGGCCAGCGCGCCGACGTCGGGTAGCGCGTCGACGTAGAACAGCGCGCCGGCCATCGGGCGCTCTAGCGGCCGGTGAAGGTCTCGCGCAGCCGGCTGAACAGGCCGCCGCCCGCGGCGGCGTTGGTCGGCCTGACCTCGGCCGCGTCGCCGCGGCGGCGCTTTTTCAGCTCGCGCAACAGGTCGGCGTCGTGGTGATCGAGCCGGCTGGGCACCACGACCTCGACGTGGGCGTGCAGGTCGCCGCGGGTGCCGGACCGCAGGTGCGGCATACCGTGCCCGCGCAGCGTGGTGACCGACCCCGGCTGAGTGGCCGCCGCAATGGTGATCTCCGTGGGCCCGTCGAGGATCGCGTCGACGGTCACGTTGGTGCCCAGCGCGGCGTCGACCATCGGGACCGCGAGCGTGCAGTGCAGGTCGTCGCCGTCGCGGACGAAGATGTCATGCGGCTGCTCGTGCACCTCCACGTACAGGTCACCCGCCGGGCCGCCGCCCGGGCCGACCTCACCCTGGGCGGCCAGCCGGACCCGCATGCCGTCGCCCACCCCGGCCGGGATCTTGACGGTGATGTCGCGGCGGGCCCGCACCCGCCCGTCGCCGCCGCAGCGGAAGCACGGGTCGAGGATGACCTCGCCGACGCCGCGGCAGGTCGGGCACGGCCGCGACGTCATCACCTGGCCCAGCAGGGACCGCTGCACGCTTTGCACCTCGCCCCGGCCGCCGCAGGTGTCGCAGCGCACCGGGCCGGAGTCGCCGTTGGTGCCCCTGCCCTGGCACTTGTCGCACAGCACCGCGGTGTCGACGGTGACCTGCTTGGCGACCCCGGTCGCGCAGTCCTCCAGGGTCAGGCGCAGGCGCAGCAGCGAGTCCGAGCCGGGGCGCACGCGGCCGATCGGGCCGCGCGACGCCCCGCCGCCGCCGAAGAACGCCTCGAACACATCGCCGAGCCCGCCGAAGCCGCTGGTGAACCCGTTGCCGGCCGAGACCGACTCCAGCGGATCGCCGCCGAGGTCGACGATGCGCCGCTTCTCCGGGTCGCTGAGCACCTCGTAGGCGGCGCTGATCTCCTTGAACCGGGCCTGCGCCTCGTCGTCGGGGTTGATGTCGGGATGCAGCTCGCGGGCCAGCCGCCGATAGGCGCGCTTGATCTCCGCGTCGCTCGCGTTCCTGCTCACCCCGAGCAGGCCGTAGTAATCCCGTGCCACTGCCGGCCTTCCTGCCGCACCATCGGCGGCCTAGGACTTCTGCCGCACTATCGGCGGCCTAGGACTTCCCCTATATACATCGCAACCGCAGCGACACTAGCGATAGTTCCCGGGTAGTCCATTCGAGTGGGACCCAACACACCCATCCCGCCGTAAACCGTGCCGGGCGCGCCGTAGGTGGTGGCGACCACCGACGTTCCGGCCATCTCCTCGACCTCGGTCTCGTGGCCGATGCGCACGGTCACCTTGCCCGCCTCCTGCTGCGCGGCCAACAGCCGCAGTACCACGACCTGCTCCTCGAGCGCCTCGAGGATCGAGCGCAGCGAGCCGCCGAAGTCGGCGGTGTTGCGGGTCAGGTTGGCCGTACCGCCGAGCAGCAGCCGGTCTTCGGCGTGCTCGACGAGCGACTCCAGCAGCACGCTCGCCGAACGCCCGACCGCGTCGCCGAGCGTGCCGCCCAGTCCCATCTGGACGGCAAGGTCGGCGACGGCCGCCGACGCCGCCGACAACCTCTTGCCGTCCAACGCCCCACCGAGCATGTCCCTCAACTGGGCCAGCTGGTGGTCGTCGATCACGTCGCCGAGCTCCACGACACGCTGATCCACCCGGCCGGAGTCGGTGATCACCACGAGCAGCAGCCGCGCCGGCGTCAGTGCCACCACCTCGAGGTGGCGGACCGTCGAGGCCGACAGGGTCGGGTACTGGACGACGGCGACCTGGCGGGTGAGCTGCGCCAGCAGGCGCACCGCGCGGCGCAGCACGTCATCGAGGTCAACGCCGGACTCGAGGAAGTTCTGGATCGCCCGGCGCTCGGCTGCCGACAAGGGTTTGACGTCGTCGAGCCGGTCGACGAACTCGCGGTAGCCCTTCTCCGTCGGCACGCGGCCCGAGCTGGTGTGCGGCTGGGTGATGTAGCCCTCCGCCTCCAGTACCGCCATGTCGTTGCGGACCGTGGCGCTGGACACACCGAGGTTGTGCCGCTCGACCAACAACTTCGACCCGATCGGTTCCCTGCTGGAGACGAAGTCGGCGACGATGGCGCGCAACACCTCGAAGCGACGCTCTTCGGCATTTCCCATCTGGTTCACCTTCCGATCGGTTCCATTTTACGTTGGCCAACTGGGGCGATGCCCGGTCTGCGGGTTCATGGATGGCATTTCGGCCCGCGGCGACTAGCCTTCTGGGACATGGTGACGGGCGGACGATGGGTGGATGATTTACCCGCATGATCTTCAAGGGCGTCCGCGACGGCAAGCCATATCCGGAGCACGGCCTGTCCTATCGGGACTGGTCTCAGATCCCGCCGCGCCAGATCCGGCTCGACGAGTTGGTCACCACGACAACGGTCTTGGCGTTGGACCGGCTGCTGTCGGAGGATTCGACGTTCTACGGCGACCTGTTCCCCCATGCGGTGAAGTGGAACGGCGTCGTCTACCTGGAGGACGGGTTGCATCGCGCGGTGCGCGCCGCGCTGCGCAACCGGGTGGTGCTGCATGCCCGGCTGTTCGACATGGATGCGCTGCGGCCGCAGAAGAAGATGTAGCGCGTCACACCCGGGCGCCCCCACGGGTCGACGTGGTAGGACCACGACAGGAGGGGTTTGCAATGCCACGTCTTGACCCGGTGCCCGACCGCGACGCCACGCTCGGCACCAAGATCGCGTACTTCTTCACCAAACGGCGCTTCGTGCGGATGACCGGCCGTGCGCCCGCCTCGATGCTCGAGCCGCTGCAGATCTACGCACACATCCCGAAGCTGCTGTCCGGGTACGGGCGACTCGAGCAGGCGGTGGCCGGGCTCGACCTGCTCGACCGGCGGCATCGCGCGCTGGCCGAATTGAAGGCCGCGACGACCACCCGGTGCGAGTACTGCATCGACATGGGCTCGCAGATCGCCCGGGGCTGGGGCCTGACCGACGAGGAGCTGCTGGCGCTGCCGAACTTCGGTGAGGCCGCATGCTTCTCCGAGGTCGACAGGCTGGTCCTTCGGTACGCGACCGCGATGAGCCGAACCCCCGTCGACGTGAGCGACGAGCTGTTCGCGGCGCTGCGCCGCCACTTCGACACCGCCCGGCTGGTCGAGCTGACCCACGTGATCGCGCTGGAAAATCTGCGGGCCCGGTTCAATTTGGCGCTGGGTATCGGGGCGGCCGGCTTCAGCGAGGGCGCGGTATGCGCGCGACCGGACTGACCGGGCGGTTCGAGCGGGAGCGGCCACGGCTGAAGGGGCTGGCCTACCGGATGCTCGGGACGCTCACCGACGCCGAAGACGCGGTGCAGGAGGCGTGGATCCGGCTGAACCGGGCCGACACCGACGACGTGGACAACCTGGGCGCCTGGCTCACCACCGTCGTGGCACGCATCTGCCTGAACATGCTGCGGGCCCGCCACGCCCGCCACGACGAGGTACTCGTCGCGCAGATCCCCGATCCGATCGTCGACCCGGTCGGCGAGTGCGACCCCGAGCATCAGGCGCTGCTGGCCGACGCGGTGGGTCTGGCGCTGTTCGTCGTGCTGGAGACACTGCCGCCGCCGGAGCGGCTCGCGTTCGTGTTGCACGACGTGTTCGCGCTGCCGTTCGACGAGATCGCGCCGATCGTCGAGCGCTCACCCGGGGCCACCCGCCAGCTCGCCAGCCGCGCCCGGCGACGCATCCAGGCGGCCCACCCGACGCCGGACGGCGACATGTCGGCGCAGCGCCCGGTGGTGGACGCATTCTTCGCCGCGGGCCGGCGCGGCGATCTCGACGCGCTGGTCGCGGTGCTGAATCCCGGCGTCGAGCTGCGCGGAGACTTCGGTCCCGGGCGGACGGTGTCGGCTCGCGGCGCGGCGGCGGTGGCCCGGCTCGCGAAGTCCTATGCCGGCCTCGACACCGACGTGCGGCCCGCGGCTGTCAACGGCGCCGCCGGCGCGGTCATCCTGCGGGCGGGGCGGCCGGTGTCGATCATGGGATTCGTCGTCACGGCCGGAGCCGTC
>NZ_DATFYW010000109.1:0-5205 GCF_035314905.1 Mycobacterium sp. | reverse complement strand
GCGGCAGCCACGACGACGATCGGGATCGCGACTGGGGTGTTGCTGCTGCCCGAACACAACCCGGTGCTGGTCGCCAAACAGGCCGCCACGCTCGACCGGCTCAGCGGCGGCCGATTCACCCTCGGCGTCGGAATCGGCTGGTCCAAGGAGGAATTCGACGCGCTCGCCGTTCCGTTCGAGCGTCGCGGCCAGCGCACCGCGGAGTACGCGGCCGCGATGCGGGTGGTGTGGAGCGAAGACGTCGCGTCATTCGCAGGCGAATTCGTCACCTTCGAGAACATCCGCGTGAACCCGAAGCCGGTGCATAACCGGCGCATCCCGATCGTGGTGGGCGGCAACAGCGATGCGGCGATTCGCAGGGTGGTCCGGTGGGGAGACGGCTGGTACGGCTTCTACCTCGACGACGTCGCGGAGGTCGCCGCGCGGACAGAGCGGATCACAAGATTGTGTGCCGAATCCGGGCGCGACCGTCGCGAGCTACACCTTGCCGTCGCGTTGCGGGATCCACGGCCCGCGGACGTGCCTGCCCTGGCTGACATCGGAATCGATGAGCTCATCATCGTCGAGGGGCCGCCCGACGACGCCGCGGCGGCGCCCGACTGGGTCGCCGGGCTGGCGCGACGATGGATGCCGGCGACGGGGTGACGAAAGGCGTGGTGATGCGGCTAGCCCGAATCTACGACCCACCACAACCGGACGACGGGCTGCGGATACTGGTCGACCGGCTCTGGCCCCGGGGCATCCGCAGGGACGATCCGCGCATCGACCGGTGGTGCAAACACGTCGCTCCTTCGTCGGAGTTGCGGCGCTGGTACAGCCATGACCCGGCTCGCTACGACACGTTCGTCGCGCGCTACGAAAACGAGCTCGAAAGCCCCGACGCCGAATCCGCCCTCGGTGAGCTGCGCAGGCTCATCCGCGGCGGGCCCGCAACGCTGTTGACCTCGGCGAAGGACGTCGAACACGGCCATCTACCAGTGCTCGCCCGCCTGCTGGAGCAGCGACGATGAATGCGGCGTGGGCGACCGCCGTCGGTGCGATCTTCGTCTGGCTCGGCATGGTCATGGCGATCTCGTTCATGGAGGCGCCGCTGAAATTCCGCGCACCCGGCGTGACACTGCCCATCGGGCTGGGTATCGGCCGGCTCGTGTTTCACGCGCTGAACGGCGCGGAGCTCGTCCTCGCCGCGATCGTGCTGGTGTCGCTGTCGGTCGACCTGCCGCCGGGGCGCATCATCGCGGCGATTATCGTCGCACTTGTCGCGTTGGCTGTTCAGCTGGTCGCCGTCCGCAGGTGGCTGAATCGCCGGTCCGACGCCGTGCTTGCCGGACACGAAGGCCCACGCTCGCGTGCGCACTGCGTGTACATCGGCTTGGAAGTGATCAAGGCTGTCGCGCTGCTGGTTTCGGGCATTCTGTTACTCGCCGCGTGACGCCCCCGTTAGGAGGAATGATGGACTCGATATCGCTGACCGCGGTCGTCGACGAACAGCTGGCGCGGGCGCGCCAGTCCAGCAGCGGCCGTGCCGCCCAGACCATCTACGGCGGCAGCGAGCATTACCTACGGCAGACCGTGATCGCGCTCGTCGCCGGCCACGAGCTCGGCGAACACCTCAGTCCCGGCGAAGCCACGCTGCAGGTGCTGGAGGGAACGGTGAAGGTCAACTGCGGCAGCGAGTCATGGGAGGGCGCCGTCGGTGACTTCCTGGTGGTTCCTCCCGGCCGGCACAGCCTCGACGCCGTCGAGGACTCCGCGGTGCTGCTCAGCGTCCGTGCCGACAGCCGAGCCAGCAGCGGCTAGTAGCGGTAGTCGGCGAGCTGCGTGCTCCCGAGGCGCTCGTCGCCATCGACGAGCACCAGGGCAGGGACCATTTCACTCGTCACCATGCCGTGCTCGTCGGTGAGCTCGTCGACGATGTCGAAGCTGCGCGCGATGCGGTCCGGCGGATCGATGATGATCGTCGTCACCGGGACGCGTCGTCCCAACTGAATCAGCTTGTCGCCATGGGGTTTTCGATCACCGTGAAAACCCCAGATGCCTCGCAGCACCGTTGCGCCGCTCGCGGCGCCGGTTCGGCGCAGCCGGCGGACCAGCGCGCGGTGGATCGGCACACCGTCGTGACGCGCGTCCTCTGAGGTGTAGACCATCAGCTTCTGCCATAGCCGGACGCCGCGCTCGTCGGCAATGGGCAGCGCGTCGGGACGCGCCAGCAGTTCGCCGTCGCGCTTGCAAACCCGGATGCGTTCGACGGTCAGCAGCGGTTCACGCAGCATTTCGCCGAGCTGCGGCACGACGCGGGCGATCCGATCGCTTGCGCCGACGGAGATGATCATCACCGGCACGTTGACGTTGCGGCTGAAGAAGCGCGCGCGGCGGCGCTCGCCGCGCACGGTGCCGTCGACGCCGAGGAACACCGACGCACCCGCGACACCTGCCCCGTGCAGCAGGTCGCATACCGCGTAAAACGCCGGTGCCCCGTCGACTTGCTCCTGGCGTCCCACGTAGATCGTCAGCTTGACGGCGTCGTGGAGCTCCTTCGGCACCGCGAATCCGCCGACATTCCCGCTGACGAGCCTGGCGCGCTCGAGTGTGACCAGGCCGCGCGGCGTCATCGCGACCACGTCGTCGGCCAACCCGGCGATCTTGGCGCGGGCATCGACGGCGGCGACGGCCACGGGCGGATCTTCCGACAGGCTCAGCCATTCGTCGCTGCGCAGCTGCTTGCGCGGTCCGAAGCTGGCAATGCCGCGCAGCAACACGCTCGTCGCAACCGCGCGCTCTGCGTACAGGCTGAGCAGCGACTCGGCCAGGAACCGCCCACCCGCGCGTTGCCGCTCCCCGAAATAGGCCGTCAGTTTCAGGCAGTCGTCGTTCACAGGCGCCCCGCGATCCACTGGCCCAGCAGCGCGGCGGCGACACCGAGCACAACGCTGATCACGATGTTGGCCAGCGCCGGCCACAGCTGACGTTCCTCGCTGAGGCGCTGCGTTTCGAGCATCCACGTCGAGAATGTGGTGTACGAGCCGACGAACGCCGTGCCGGCCAGCAGGGCGGCCGCGGGGCTGAGCGTCAAGCCGCTGATCAAGCCCAGCAGGACGGCCCCACTGATGTTGACCGTCAGCGTGCCGAACGGGAACGACCGCGCGATGCGGGCCGCGAGGGTGCGGTCCACCAGGAACCGCAGCACAGCCCCCACGCCGCCGAGCGCCAGCACCCCGGCCCAGACCGCGATCGTCATCGGCGCACCCACACCCGTCGCACCATCGCCGTGGCCAGGTACACGGCGATCAGCCCTGCCACGATGCTGGCTGCGATGTAGCCGGCGGCCAGGCCGTAGTGGTGGTGTTGGAGCATCCTCAGGGTCTCGACCTGCATCGTCGAGAATGTCGTTAGCCCTCCGCACAGCCCGGTGCCCAACAGCGGTCGGCGGTAGCTCGACAGCGGCAATCGCTCCAGCAGCCGGGTGGTGAAGTACCCGAGCAGGAATGCGCCGACAATGTTGACGGTGAACGTGGGCCACGGCCAGCGGGCAGGGTCGGCTCCGGCCAGTGTGCTCAGTGCGGCGCGCGCCACGGTACCCAGGGCCCCTCCCGCGAACACCGCGGCCAACTCGCGTCGGTCGTAACCAAACACGAGGCAAAGTATGGCGGGAAGGTAGGTGACTGTGCGGACACCACTGTCATCACGGGGGCAGAATCGGTAACCATGGCGGCCAATCCACGTGCCGGTCAGCCGGCACAACCCGAAGACCTCATCGACGTGGCTCACGTGGTGACGGCGTACTACACGATAGAGCCCGACCCCGACGACGTGGCACAGCAGGTGGTGTTCGGAACGTCCGGTCATCGCGGCTCAAGCCTCGACGGCGCGTTCAACGAGGCGCACATCCTCGCCACCACACAAGCGATCGCTGAGTACCGCGCCGCGCAGGGCACCACCGGGCCGCTCTTCATCGGCCGCGACACCCATGCGCTGTCCGAACCGGCGTGGACGTCGGCGCTCGAGGTGCTCGCCGCGAATGATGTTGTGGCGATGATCGATTCGGCCGACCGCTACACCCCGACCCCCGCGATCAGCCACGCGATCCTGACCTACAACCGCGGTCGCAGCAATGCGCCGGCCGACGGAATCGTGGTGACGCCCTCGCACAACCCGCCGCGCGATGGGGGATTCAAGTACAACCCACCCAGCGGCGGCCCGGCCGACACCGACGCAACAACCGCGATTGCCGAGCGGGCCAACGAGATTCTGCGAGGCGGACTGAAGGACGTGAAACGGGTGCCGCTGGCCGGTGCGCTGCTGACCGCCCAGCGCCACGACTATCTCGACGCGTATGTCGACGACCTGCCCAATGTTGTCGACATTCATGCGATCCGCGCGGAAGGGGTGCGCATCGGCGCGGACCCGCTCGGTGGCGCCAGCGTCGACTACTGGGGCGCGATCGCCGAAAGGCACAATCTGGATCTCACCGTCGTCAATCCGCTGGTGGACGCGACGTGGCGGTTCATGACGCTGGACACCGACGGCAAGATCAGGATGGACTGCAGCTCGCCGGACGCGATGGCATCGCTGATCGCCAACCGGGACAAGTATCAGATCGCCACCGGCAACGATCCAGACTCCGACCGGCACGGGATCGTCACCCCCGATGCGGGATTGATGAATCCAAACCACTATCTGGCGGTCGCGATCGACTACCTGTACGCCAACCGCCCCGCATGGCCCAACTCGACGGCCGTCGGCAAGACGGTGGTGAGCTCGTCGATCATCGACCGCGTGGTCGCCGGGCTGGGCCGCAAGCTGGTCGAGGTGCCCGTCGGCTTCAAGTGGTTCGTCGACGGATTGATCAGCGGCAGCATCGGTTTCGGCGGCGAGGAGAGCGCAGGTGCGTCGTTCCTGCGTCGGGACGGCTCGGTGTGGACCACCGACAAGGACGGCATCATCATGGCGCTGTTGGCCTCCGAGATCCTGGCGATCACCGGACAGACTCCGTCGCAGCGGTACGCCGAGCTGGCCGAAAAGTACGGCTCGCCAAGCTATGCCCGTGTGGACGCGCCGGCGGATCGGGAGCAGAAAGCCAGGCTGGCCAGGCTTTCTGCCGACCAGGTGACGGCCACGGAGCTGGCGGGTGAACCGATCACCGCCAAACTGACGACCGCACCCGGCAATGGTGCGCCGCTGGGCGGATTGAAGGTGACGACGGCG